>CANJEY010000291.1 GCA_947472615.1 Beijerinckiaceae bacterium | reverse complement strand
TTACGTCGTGTCGCGCGACACGATCTATCTGTCGCCCGTGTCGCTGACGCCGTACGCCAGCGAGGTGCGCATCGACGACGAAAAGCTGAAGCAGATCATCGAGGACGCCTACAAAGGCGCGGGAGTCGAGAAGAAGGACATCGACACCGGCGCGGTGATCCTGACCGGTGAGGCGCTGCGGCGCGAGAACGCGCAGGCCATCTCGGGCATGCTGGCGGAAGCCGCGGGCGATTTCGTCTGCGCCACGGCCGGCCACCATATGGAATCCATGCTCGCCGCTTACGGCTCGGGTGCGTCTGCGGCCTCGCTCGAAGGCAAGATGCGGGTGCTGAACATCGACATCGGCGGCGGCACCACCAAGCTCGGCCTCATCGAGGGCGGCAAGGTGATCGTGACGGCGGCCGTGCATATCGGCGGCCGCCTGCAGGTCGTCGATGAGAACTTCAAGATCGTCCGCCTCGACCCCGCCGGCAAGACCCATGCGCGCCGCGCCGGGTTCGACTGGAAGCTTGGCGACACCGTGACGTCCGAACAGCTCGACAAGGTCGCTGACGTGATGGCGGAAACGCTGGTGGCGGCGCTGACCGCGCGGCCTCTGCCGCACGACGTCGAGCATCTCTACCTGACCGATCCGATCCTCGATTTCGGCGATCTCGGCGGCATCATGTTCTCCGGCGGCGTCGCCGAATACGTGTATGGCCGCGAGGAGCGCGACTTCGGCGACATGGGCAAGCGCCTTGGTACGGCGATCCGCCGCAAGGTGGACGCAGGCCGCTTCCTGCCCTGGCCGTTCCTGCCGGCGCGCGAATGCATTCGCGCCACGGCGCTCGGCGCGTCCGAGTACAGCGTCCAGCTCTCGGGCACCACGAGCTACATTTCGTCGCCCGGCAAGCTGCTGCCGCGCCGCAATCTGCAGGTGCTGTCGCCTCCCTACGAAATCGGCGAGGACGTTGATTCCGACGCACTGGCGAAGGCGATCAAGTCGCACCGCAAGGCGTTCGAGATGGAAGACGCCGACACCGAGATTGCGCTGGCGCTGCGCTGGACCGGCTCGCCCTCCTACGAGCGCATCTTCGCGTTCGGCAAGGGCATCCGCGAAGGCCTCGCGGACAAGATCGACGCGCAATTGCCGGTCTACATCATGCTCGACGGCGACGTCGCCCAGACGCTAGGCGCGCTGCTGCGCGAAGAGCTCGACGTTCCCGGCGAAATCCTCGTCATCGACGGCGTGATGCTGATGGACTTCGATTACATCGATCTCGGCAAGGTGCGGATCCCGTCCTTCACGGTGCCGGTGACGATCAAGTCGCTTGTGTTCAGCGAAGACCCGCGTGGGCCGCGCTCCAAGGAAATCATCCATCATCGTCCCGAAGAAGGCGGCGGTTCGCATGGTCACGCGCATCATGGGCATTCCCACGGCCACGGGCATGACCACGGGCACGGCCATTCGCACGACCACGACCACAAGCATTGATTTTTGGTCCTGAGACCGGCCGGCTGAACGCCGGTCGCAGAACGAAAATCGGGGGAGCCAGTTTTGGCGGCAGTTGGTGACACGACCAGACTTCGTTTGACCGACGAGCCGCGAGGCCCGCAGTTCAATTCGCAGTGGGCGATTACCTCCGGGGCGGTGACGCTGGTCGCGTGGCTGACGCTGATTCCGCTCGGCTTCCTGGTCTGGCAGAGCTTCATGACGCCGCAGACGGCGGCGAAGCCGGCCCAGTTCACCTGGGGCAATTATGTCGAGGCCTATACCAGCCCCGACACGTTCGAACTCTTCGTCACGTCTGTCGAATTCGCAGCGGGCGCATCCATTCTGGCCCTGCTGCTCGGCACCTTCCTCGCGTGGATGAACGAGCGCACCAACACGCCGTTCAAGTCGCTGTTCTACGCGATGTCGATCATCCCGCTGGTGGTGCCCGGCATTCTGTTCGTCGTGTCGTGGATCATGCTGGCGAGCCCGAAGATCGGGCTGATCAACCTCATCCTTCGCGGCCTGTTCAACACGGAATACACATTCGTCGACTGTTACTCGCTGATGGGCATGATCTGGGTCGACGGCCTGCACTATGCGCCGATCGCCTTCCTGCTGATGACGGCGGCGTTCCGGTCGATGGATCCGTCGCTCGAGGAATCCGCCATGATGAGCGGCGCCTCGACATGGAAGATAGCCACCCGCATCACGCTGCAGCTCGCGTGGCCGGCGGTCGCCGCGTCGTTCCTGATCCTGTTCGTGCGCTCGATCGAATCCTTCGAAGTGCCGGCGCTGCTCGGCCTGCCGGTGGGCATTCAGGTGTTCACCTCGTCGATTTACGACGCGATCCATCGCTATCCGAGCAATGTCGGTCTGGCCTCGGCGTATGCGCTGACGCTGCTGGTGATCACATCCGGCGGCATCTGGTTCCAGTCGAAGATCGCCAATCAGGGCAACAAATATTCGACCGTCACCGGCAAAGGCTTCCGGCCGCGCGTCATCGACCTCGGCCGCTGGCGCTATCTGACCGCGGGCTTCTTTCTGTTCTACGTGTTCATCGCGGTTCTGGCGCCGTTCTTCATTCTCGTCTGGTCGTCGCTGCATCGCTATTACAGCGTGCCGTCGTGGGCGGCGCTGAAGAATGTGTCACTGCGCGCCTACGAGACGATCTTCAATTACCCCAACGTGTCGGGCGCGGTCTGGAACAGCTTCGTGCTATCGCTTGGCAGCGCCACCTTCGTGATGCTGCTGTCGGCCATCATCTGCTGGATCGTGCTGCGCACCAAGATTCCGGGCCGCTGGGTTCTGGACAACATGGCCACATTACCGATGGTGATGCCCGGCCTCGTGCTCGGCCTGTCGATCATGATCTGCTACCTGACCGTCGGCGGCGGCGTCTACGGCACGATCTGGATTCTGTTCATCGCCTATGTGACGCGCTTCCTGCCCTACGGGATGCGCTACAATACGACGTCGATGATCCAGATCCACCGCGAGCTCGAGGAATCCGCCGCCATGAGCGGCGCGTCCTGGCTCCAGAGCTTCCGGCGTATTACGCTGCCGCTGTTGAAGCCCGGCCTGATGGCGGGGTGGATTTACATCGTCGTGGTCTCGGTCCGCGAACTGTCAAGCTCGATCCTGCTTTACAGCCCCGGCTCCGAGGTCGTGTCGGTGATTATTTGGGAGTTATGGCAGAACGGGCAGTATGTAGAACTGTCCGCTTTTGGTGTAATGTTGATCACCGCCCTGTTCGTGTTCGCCCTGCTGGCGCAGGCTGCGGGCAGGCGGTTCGGCATCAAGGAAACGTAAGGGATACAACTCCAAGGAGGAGCGCGTGCTCAGTGTTAAGGCCCTGAATACCGAATATCAGACGCCAAAGGGACCCCCGGTAAGGGCGGCGCAGGACGTCGCGTTCGAGGTGCCGAAGGGCAAATTCTTCACGCTGCTGGGACCGTCCGGCTGCGGCAAGACCACGACCCTGCGGTCGATCGCCGGTCTCGAGCGCCCTGTCTCGGGCGACATCGAGGTGAACGGCACGGTCGTCTATTCATCGTCGCGCGGCATTTTCGTGCCGCCGAACCGCCGCAACTTCGGCATGGTGTTCCAGTCGTACGCGATCTGGCCGCACATGACGGTGTTCGCCAACGCCGCCTTCCCGCTCGAAGTGCGCAAGAATCGCCCCAACAAGCAGCAGATTCGCGACAAGGTGATGAGCGTGCTCAGCGCCGTGGCGCTCGACCATCTCGCCGAACGCGAAGCCACCAAGCTCTCCGGCGGTCAGCAGCAGCGTCTGGCGCTCGCTCGCGCGCTGGTGATGGAGCCCGAACTGCTGCTACTCGACGAGCCGCTGTCGAACCTCGACGCCAAGCTGCGCGACCGCATGCGGTTCGAGCTGAAGCGCATCCAGCGCGATCTCGGCCTCACCACCATCTACGTCACCCACGATCAGGGCGAGGCGCTTGCGCTGTCGCATGAAATCGCGGTGATGAACGAAGGCCGCGTCGTGCAGATCGGGCCGCCGCGCACGATCTACGAGCGTCCGAAGACCAAGTTCGTCGCCGACTTCATCGGCACCACGAACTTCATCGACGGCAATGTCCGCGGCTTTGACGAGGCGGCCAAGCGCTGGCGCGTCGACACCCCGCTCGGCCAGCTGCTGGTCGAAAGCGACGGCACGCTCAAGAACGGCGGCAAGGCGTCGATCTCGATCCGTCCGGAAGACGTGGAACTGCAGGAAGCGGCGCTGCCGGCGTCGACGACCGACAATCATTTCACCGGCGTCGTCGACCAGCGCATCTTCCTCGGCGACTTCGTTGACCTCGAAGTCAAGGTCGGCGATTACCTGCTGCGTTCGCGCGCCCATCCGTCCCTGCGGACGCCGATCGGCGAGAAGATCAACATTCGCATGAATCCGGAAAAGTGCGTCGCCATCGAGGACGATGGCGGCCTCCGCTCGGCGGCCTGATCCGGTATCACGCTTGCATCGGCGCGCCACGCATCTCGCGCGGCGCGCCTAACACAGGAGCCAATGAATGGCAAAAGACGCAATCGTATCGGCCGATCTGGCCAAGAAGTTCGAAACCGAAAAAGAGACCCCGTACACCCGCTGGGTTCGCGACGAGGGTCTGGACATCATTCCGGCGCTCTATGTGCCGAGCCTGCGCAAGGTTGAGCTGAAGCCGTGGGCGCGCCGCGGCGGCAACGCCGTGTTCGTCAACCATGACGCATCGCGCACCTCGAACGACAGCTACGTGATGGAAATCCCGCCGGGCAAGAAGCTTGAGCCTCATCGCCAGCTGTATGAAGAAATGGTCCTCATTCTCGACGGCCGCGGCTCGACCACCGTGTGGAACGACGCCGGCCAGAAGATCACGTTTGAATGGGGTCCGGGTTCGCTGTTCGCGATTCCGATCAACACCATTCACCAGCACTTCAACGGCTCGGGCCGTGAGCCGGCGCGCTACATCGGCGTGACCAACGCCCCGCCGGTGATCAACCTCTACGAAGACCTGAACTTCGTCTTCAACACGAAGCACGACTTCAAGAGCCGCTTCTCGGGCGAACCCGATTATTTCGCCGCGAAGGAAGAGAAGAAGGGCTTCCTGCTCGAGACCAACTTCGTGCCGGACGCGGTGAACCTCCCCCTGATCAGCGCCAAGGAGCGCGGCGCGGGCGGCGGACACATCCGCTTCAACATGGCCAAGGGCTCGATGAACAGCCACATCTCGCAGTTCCCGGTCGGGACCTACAAGAAGGGCCACGCGCACGGTCCGGGCGCCTACGTCATCATCCTGTCGGGCGAAGGCTATTCGCTGATGTGGCCGGAGGGCGAAGAGCCCAAGCGCTACGACTGGGAAGTCGGCACCCTCATCGTTCCGCCGAACATGTGGTTCCATCAGCACTTCAACACCGGCACGGCGCCGTCGCGCTATCTGGCGTTCAAGCACGAGGTGGTGTCGATCCGCAACGCGCAGGGCGTGCCGAAGGCCTGGATCAGCCGCCGCATCGGCGGCGACCAGATCGACTACGCCGACGAGAAGCCGTTGGTCCGCGATCTGTTCGCGTCGGAACTCGCCAAGCACGGCCTGCAGCCCAAGATGGATCAGGCCTACACGGACGAACTGGAAACGCTGCCCCCTAAGGCGGCCTGATCCGGTCGACGATACCGAAACCGGCCCACGCGCTTTGCGCGGGCCGGTTTCTGCCATTTCCAGAGGCTTTCAGGAGGACGCGCGCATGACATCCCGCACGCCGGC
>CANJEY010000290.1 GCA_947472615.1 Beijerinckiaceae bacterium | reverse complement strand
TGGCGCGCGGATCGAGCGCCCTGAGGCTGAAAATCCTATATTCTGGCTCGAATCGAGATGGAAGCGTCCTGACGCGGCGCTGAGTGGCGGAACTTTGGTCGACCAAACGCAGGACTGGAGCAGACCTCGCTGGCGCCTCGGGCGCAGGCGCGCCGCCGTCCCCGAGGGAGACGCGGAGCCTGCCTGCGTGCGCGGCCCCGGCATTCTGTCGAGCAGGCCCTGCCGATTTCTGATCTGGACGACGGCAGTTCTGGCTTTCGTCATCGTGCTGGCGATCGCCTCGGCCGGCGTGTTCTGGATTCGGCTCGGCAGCGGACCGATCTATTTCGAGGGCCTCGGTCCCAAGATCGCGTCTGCGCTCGGCGAGCGAATCGGCCGAGATTTCACCGTGACGGTCGGCCCAACCATCGTCGGACGCGGCGAACGGGGACCGGCGCTCTCGATCGACGGGCTGTCCATCGTCTCGTCCGCCGGTCAGGTCGTGGTGGCCGCGCCCAAAGCCGAAGTGGACGTCGACGCGTTCAGCCTGATGTTCGGCAATGTGCAGCCGTCGCGGCTCGAACTCATCGGGCTTGAATTGCGGCTGCTGGTTCTGCCGAACGGCTCGGTGGCGATCTCGGCCGGCGATCAACCCATCGTGCTGACCGGACCGAAGGAAACACCGGCAGAGGCGCCAAACGCCGACGGCGCCGCCCAGCCGGAGACCACTTCTGCCGATGCGACTGCCGCCGCGCCGACAGACGCAGGACCGAAGACGCCCGGTCCGGGCGAAATCAAACTGTTGGCCGGCGCGCTGCGCAGCCTGTTCGACCTCGCCACATCTTCGGACAGTCCGGTTTCTGCACTGCGGCGTTTCGGCGTGCAGGACGGTCGGCTGATTCTCGACGACCGCGTGCGCGGCCACGCGTCGACGTTCGAGCAAATGGACCTCGATGTCGCCCGGACGGGCGACCGCGCCACGTTCAAACTCGCCACCAACGGCGCCAATGGCGGGCGTTGGCAGGTGTCGGCCACCGCCGCCGGGGAACCGGGGGCCACGCGTGTACTGGGCGTCGATCTCGCCGACATCACCTACGACGACATCCGCGCCCTTACCGGCCAGCGGGCGGGCGGCGTGGATTTCGACATGCCGATTTCGGTCCAACTCGACTTCATGTTGGCCGCTGACGGCGCGCTGGCGGAGGCGAGCGGTCGCTTCAGCCTCGGCGCGGGCTACATCTATCTGAAAGATCCCGACGCGGAGCCGGTGCTGATCGACGAGATCAACGGCGCGGCGCGCTGGAACATCGCGGCGTCGCGGTTTGACATCGACCAGCTGCAGATTTTCTCCGACCAGACGCAGTTCACCCTGTCGGGCTCGGTCACCCCCTCCGCCGACGATGGCGTCTGGCAGATCGAAATTCGCGGGTCGCCCGAGGACACGATCGGCGCCGACCGGGCCGGCGATGGCCCGATCTCCATCACGCATCTGGCGAGTTCGATCAAACTGTCTCCGGCCGCAAAGCAGGTCACCGTTCAGAAGCTGGAAGTGGGCGGTCCCAACGTCAGCCTTGCCTTCGCGATCGACGTGAGTTTGGACGAGGACGCGCCGTTTCTGCGTATGCGCGGCGCGGCGGGCCGCATGAAAGCGCGCGAACTCATTCGCCTTTGGCCCGCGTCCATCGCGCCCGCGACGCGCGGCTGGTTCATCGATCACTTGCGCGGCGGAACAGTGGAGAACGGGCGTCTGCTGATCGACTTCGGCGAGGAAGCCTTCGCCGCCATGCGGGCCAAGCACACCGTGCCGGACGCGGCGTCGCTGATCGAGTTCAAGCTGACGGACGCTTCCGCGAGCTTCCTGCCCGGCGTGCCACCACTGACCGGCATCGAGGGCGTCGGCCGCATCACCGGGAAGACGGCCTCGTTCAACGCGACGCGCGGTGTGCTTGAGGCCGGCCGCGGCCGCAAACTGGCCCTGAGCGATCTCTCATTCGTGGTGCCGGATCTGGAGCCGGGCCGTGCGCGCGCGACCATCAACAGCCGCGCCGTCGGCGGCCTCGACGCTGTCGCCGACATCCTGTCGCGCGAGGCGCTGAAGGGTTTTGGCGGTCTGCCGATCGACGCGACAGTGGCTCATGGGCAGGCCGACGGCCACGTGACGGTAGATCTGAAGCTTGATCCCGACGCGCCCGGCGAGGCAACCTCCGTGAAGGTCGCCGCGACCGTGACGAATTTTACGTTCGACAAGCTGTTCGGCAAGGAAAAGCTCGATCAGGGCACGCTCAACGTCACCGCCGACAAGAACGGGCTCAAGGCCAACGGAACGGCGCGCCTGTTCGGAGCGCCTGCGACGATCGAATTGCGGCGGCAGGGCTCAGGCCCGGCGGAATCGACGATCACTGTGCAGCTCGATGACGCCGCGCGCGCCAAGCAGGGCTGGCCCAGCGCGCCTATGCTGGCCGGGCCGGTGTCGGTGAAATTCGCCGCCGACCTGTCGAAATCGGACATCTCGAAAGCCCAGGTCGATATCGACCTCACCCGCGCCGCCATGGAAGGCCCCCTGCCCGGTTACTCCAAAGCGGCGGGCCGCGCCGCCAAGGCATCGTTCGTGGTCGCCGCCGATGGCGACGGCGCGCGGCTCGACCAGTTCAGCTTCGACGGAGGCGGCGGCGTGGGCGCGGCTGGCGTCGTCAGTCTCGACGCCAATGGCGGGCTGGCGGGCGCGAAGTTCTCACAGGTGCGCCTGTCGCCCGGCGACGACATGCGGGTCGACGTCGAACAGACGAAGGATCTGACGAAGCTCGTCGTCCGCGCCACCGCCATCGACGCCCGCCCCTTCCTCAAGAAGGCCACCGGCCCCGAAGGCCCATCCCGCGAGAAGGCGCAGGCTCGCGACATCGAACTCGATCTGAAGGCCAGCCTGCTGACCGGCAACAACCGGCAAGCCATCGCCAACGCCGAACTGCGCTATCTCGGACATGGCGTCGCGATGCGGCAATTCTCCCTCAACGGCCGAATCGGCCGGGCGCAAGTCGTCGGCCAGATGGCGCGCGGACAGACCGCATCGACGCCGATCGTCAATCTGTCGACCATGGACGGCGGTGCGCTGCTGGCGTTCCTCGACCTCTACCGGCGTATGGAAGGCGGCAATCTCTCGTTGACTGGACAGGTGCAGGGCGACCGGATCGACGGCAACATCCACGTTCTTGACTTCGTGGTCCGCGACGAGCCCGGCCTGCGCCGCCTCGTCACCGAAGGCTCGGCGCAGCGCGACGGCGCGGGGCCGATCGACACGACAGCCGTTCAGTTCACCAAGCTGCAGGTCAATTTCAGCCGCAGTCCGACGCGTCTCGATCTGCGTGACGGCGTCATCTATGGCTCGCAGATTGGCCTCAGCGTCGACGGCACGATCGATTATGGCCGCGACCGGGTGGCGCTGAACGGCACCTTCGTACCTGCGTACGGGCTCAACAATTTGTTCGCGCAGATTCCACTGGTCGGGCCGATCATCGGGGGCGGATCGCACGAGGGCCTGTTCGCAGTGACGTTCCAGATCGCCGGAGCGGCGAGCGCGCCGGTGCTGAACGTCAATCCGCTGTCGGCGATCGCGCCGGGGTTTTTGCGCAAGATCTTCGGCGGAGGCTTCCAGCGTCAGGCTATCCCGCCGGCCCCGCCTGCAAATGTGCCCGAGCGCACGCCGCAGATGCCGATGTCGATCAATCCGGCGCGCTGAACCTATTCGGGCTTCAGCAGCACGTGCTTCTTCTTGCCGAGCGACAACTTGACGACGCCGTCCGCCAGATCGGCAGCTGTCAGCGCCGCCTTCTCATCCGTCACAGCGACATCGTTGACCCGCAAGCCGCCGCCCTTCACCTGACGGCGCGCTTCGCCGGTGGAGGCGACCAATCCGGCCTTCACGAAGGCCGTCAGCACGCCGATTCCGCCGGACAGTTCGGATGCTGCGACCGCGACCGTCGGCAGCGAGGCGGCCGTGACGCCTTCCTCGAACGTCTTGCGGGCAGTGTCGGCGGCTGCGTCCGCGGCGGCGCGTCCGTGCACCATGGCGGTCGCCTCGGTGGCGAGAATCTTCTTGGCCTCGTTGATCTCGGCTCCGCCCAGAGCTTCGAGGCGGCGGATTTCATCCACCGGCAGGTCGGTGAACAGGCGCAGGAAACGGCCCACGTCCGCGTCCTCGGTGTTCCGCCAGTATTGCCAGTAATCGTAGACTGGCAGCATGTCGGCGTTGAGCCAGATTGCGCCCGCCGCGGTTTTGCCCATCTTGGCGCCGGACGCCGTCGTCAGCAGCGGCGAGGTTAGCGCGTACAATTGCGGCGTGCCCATGCGGCGGCCGAGGTCGATGCCGGTGACGATGTTGCCCCACTGGTCCGAGCCGCCCATCTGCAGGATGCAGCCGTAGCGCTTGTTGAGTTCCACAAAATCATAAGCCTGCAGGCACATGTAATTGAATTCGATGAAGGAAAGCTCTTGATCGCGCTCCAGCCGCATGCGGACGGAATCCATCGACAGCATGCGGTTCACCGAAAAGTGCCGGCCGACGTCGCGCAGGAACTCGATGTAGTTCAGCGTCGTCAGCCATTCGGCGTTGTCAGGCATGATAGCGTCGGTCTTGTCCGGCCCGAAGGTCAGGAAGCGGCCGAAGACCTGCTTGATGCTCTCCTTGTTGGCGTCGATCTGCTCGACGGTGAGCAGCTTGCGGCTCTCGTCCTTGCCGGACGGATCGCCCACGCGGGTCGTGCCGCCGCCCATGAGCGGCACCGGCTTGCCGCCGGTCTTCTGCAGCCAGCGCAGCATCATGATCGGCAGCAGCGAACCAACATGCAGCGACGAGGCCGTGCAGTCGAAGCCGATATAGGCGATCAGGTCGCCGGCCTTCGCCTTGGCGTCGACCCCTTCGAGGTCCGAACACTGATGCAGGAAGCCGCGCTCCATGAGCGTGGCTAGAAAATCGGACTTCGGCTTGAAATCGGCTGACATGACGGGTTCCCCGGAAGCGGCGGTTTTAAGTCGCGCCGGTCCCGTGCGCAATGCTCCTGACAGGTTCTGACAGCGGCGTCTGGCACCAGTCGCACGTTCAACAGCCAGAAAGGCCCGCCATGATCGCCCTGCCCCGCAACTGGATCGCCGTCGCCTCGGCCGAACATGTCCGCATCGGACGCCACGACGGCTTCATGCAAGTCTGTCACGGCAAGGCGGCGCCGTTGCGGCGCATGCGGCCCGGAGACAGGGTGGCGTATTATTCGCCGAGCGAGGAGTTCGGGAAGCGCGACGGCTTCAGTTCGCTCACCGCAATCGGACGCGTGCGTGACCGCGAACCCTATCAGGTCAGAATGTATCCGGGCTTCCGGCCCTTTCGCCGCGATGTCGACTGGTCGCCGTGCCACGAAGTTCCGATCCGCCCGTTGTTACCGCGCCTCGCCTTCGGCGCTCGGCCCAACTGGGGTTACCAGTTGCGCTTCGGGCTGTTCGAGATCGACGCGGCCGACATGGACGTGATCGATTCCGCCATGCGTGCGATGGCCGAAGCCTCCGCCTGACTAATCCACGTCCTCGACATCGACGGGCCCGCCGCCGCTGATGCGGTGGGCCAGTGAGGCTTCGAGGAAGTCGTCGAGTCCGCCGTCCAGCACATCGTCGGGCGTGCCCGAGACGTGGCCGGTGCGCAGGTCCTTCACCATCTGGTACGGCTGCAGCACATAGGAGCGGATCTGGTGGCCCCAGCCGATCTCGGTCTTCGAGGCCGCGATTGCGCTAGCTGCAGCTTCACGCT
>CANJEY010000289.1 GCA_947472615.1 Beijerinckiaceae bacterium | reverse complement strand
GCGAACGTTCGAGCGCCACCTGCAGCATGAAATTGATCTGCTGTTTGCCGAGCCAGTCGGGCTTCGACGAGCGGATCGTGCCGATGGTGAAGCCGCACGCGCCATCGAGTTCGCCGCGTTCCATGGCGATGCCGACCGCGCCGCTGTCGGGATAGCCGAGCACGATCTTGAATTTCGTGCCGAAGAACGCATTCAGCAATTGGGGAATGAAATAGGAATCCGCCGTGCGGCCCGTCGCGCCCACGAGCGTCTCGCGCCTGAACGCATCTTCCATCGTGCGCGTCTGGCTGGTGCGCCATGTGAAGCACAGCGAATTGTCGCGCGTCGCGCTGCCGATCCACGTCGTCTTCAGCGCATCGAAACGCGCCTGATCATTGCCGAACAGTGGATCGAGCAGCAGGTTCTTCGGCGCGGCGGCGATGACGCTGCCGTCTTTCGGCGCCGAATTGTAAAGATAGTTCATCATCGTCAAACCGCCTGCGCCCGGCATGTTCTCAATGACGATGGACGTCGCGCCGCCCGGCAAATGCCGGCCGAAATGCCTCCCCAGCAGACGCGCGAATACGTCGTAACCGGAACCGGACGGATAGCCGACGAGGATGCGGACGGGCTTTTGACGATAGATTTCGTCCGGCGTTTCGGCGCGAGCGGCTCCGCACGCGACAACAGCGAACGCGGCGATCAGAAAACGCGGCAGACGGCGCTTCATGGCGTTCCTCTCCGATGGTCTTTGCCGGGAGAGTGCGCGTTGGGGCGTCGGCTTGCAAGTAGTCAGGCGCGCAACCCCCATCCGACGCGCTTCGCGCGCCACTTTCCCCTCGGGCGAGGGCCGGGGCGAGGTCAGCACCGTGCAAAGTTTTGCTGGCGCCCTTTACGCCCGCAGACGCCGCGTGCCGTCCACATCCAGCGTACGATCCGCCGCGATTGCCACCTTGTAGAAATTCCGCGCCGATTCCAGCGACACGAGTCCGTCGATCACATCCTTCAGCACATCCTGCGGATCGCGCTTCGTCGGATCGCCCAGACCGCCGCCGCCGGGCATTTCGGCGATCAGCCGATCGCCGGGCGGGATCAACTGCGTGCCTTTCGCCGAGATGTGCTTGCCGGATTTCAGGCTGAGGCGTCCGCCCTTGCCGTCCTGTCCGCCGCCGCGTCCGCGCGGCGGATTGTCGACGCGGTCGAATTTCGCATAGAGCGCGAAGGGCGCATCCTCGCGGCTGCCGACCTCGATGATCTGGCCAAGACCGCCGCGCCGATAGCCCGCGCCGCCGGAATCCTCGCGCAATTCCTTGCGCCAGAACACGAGCGGCGTCAGCGCTTCGGTGATCTCGACCGCGATGGCTTTCACGCCCGATGGGTACGGCGTCGCCGAGAGGCCGTCCTGATTGGGATGCGCGCCCATGCCGCCGCTCTGATACGACTGCGACGTGAACGAAATCACCTTGCCGTCTGCCTTGCCGGTGAGGCCCGGCCCGCCGCCCATGCGCAGGCTCCAGCTCGCCGCCGTGCCTTCCGCCGGGGCGAAACCCGGGATCGCCTTGTCGAAGCAGCCGAACGCCACGTCGGGCAACATCTGACCGATCAGCGAACGGCCCGTGACGGGCGCGGGAAACTTCGGATTGAGAATCGAATTCTCCGGCGCGGTGACGCGAATGCGCGCGAGAATTGCGGCGTTGTTGGCGAGGCGCGGGGCCACGAGGCACTTCACCCCGAAGCTCGTATAGGCCTCGGTATAGCAGAGCGGCGAGTTGATGCCGTATTTCGACACGCCGGACGTGCCGGCGAAATCGAGGCGGATCGCCTCGTCGTCGATGGTCAGCGTGCCGACGAAATCGATGGGCGCGTCGAAGCCGTCGATGCGCATCGCGTTCGTCCATGTGCCTTTCGGCAATTTGGCGATCACGTCCAGCATCGAGCGGTCGCTGGTTTCCAGAATATGCGTGCTCAGCGTATCGAGCGTGTCGATCTCGTATTCGCGCATCATCTTGTCGAGGCGCGTCGCGCCCGTTTCGTTGCAGGCGACGAGCGCATAGATGTCGCCTTCGAGACGATCAGGCTCGCGGCTGTTCGAGCGCACGAGATGCATCAGCCATTTGCTGATCTCGCCGCCGCTGCACAGCGGCATGATCGGAATGAACAGGCCCTCGGCCAGCACGTCGCGCGAATTCATGTCGGCCGCGTTGCCGCCAATGTCCGCCACATGCGCCGTGCAGGCGAACAGCGCGACGATCCTCCCTTTGTAGAACGCAGGCGTCACCACCGTGAGATCGAACAGATGGCCCGTGCCACGCCACGGATCGTTGGTGATGAAGGCGTCGCCCTCTTTCATCGACTCGACCGGAAACTCCGTCAGGAAGTGCTTCACCGACAGGGCCATCGAATTGACGTGGCCCGGCGTGCCGGTAACGGCCTGCGCCAACAGTTCGCCCGCCGGATTGAACACGCCGGCCGACACGTCGCCCGCCTCGCGCACGACGGGCGAGAACGCTACGCGCATCAGCGTGCGCGCCTGTTCCTCGACCAGCGCGATCAGCCGGTCCCACATCACCTGAAAGCGAATTTTGTGGAAGTGTTCGTTCATGACTCACTCCTGCGCTGCAGAACCAGATGACCCTGCGGGCTGACGCTGCCGTCGAACGCCGAGGGCACGAAGGTCGTCGTCTGATCCTCCATCACCAGCGCCGGCCCCCTGAAGGTGGAGCCCGGCTTCGCCTGTTCGCGCATGATGACGCTGGCGGTGACGAAATTGCCGACCGCCGCATCGAACACCTGTTTCGTGTAGGCGATCGGCGCAGGCGTCGCATTGACGCTCTCGGGCTTCGGACCTTCGCTCGACGCATGCGGATTGCGCGACAGCACCAGCATCCACGTCAGCGCCTCGACGCGCAGGTTCGGGATCGTGCGATTGTAGTTCTTGCGATATTGCGCGTGGAATAGTTCGGCCAGTTCGTCGCCGTCTGCGTCCGTATATTCGCGCGCCGGAATTTCGACGCTCAGTTCGTGGCCCTGCCCGCGATAGCGCATGTCGGCGAAGCGGCGTTCCGTGGTCTTCTCGTAATTGCTGGCGAGCGACACGATGGTCTCGGCTTCGGCGCGCAGCTTGGCGAAGATGCCGTTCACCTGCGCGGCGTCGAATTTGTCCAGCGAGACAAGGCTGGAGTTCACCGCCTCATAGGCGACGGGCGCGCGCAGAAATCCGTGCGCCGAGCCGACGCCCGCGCCGGTGGGGATGACCACGGTGGAGATGTCGAGCTTCTGGGCGATGCGCGCCGCATGCAGCGGGGCCGCGCCGCCGGTGGCGATCAGCACGCGCGATTCGATTTCGTCGCCATTGTCGGTGGCGTGCACGCGCGTGGCGTTCGCCATGTTTTCGTCGACGATCTCCACGACGCCAGCCGCCGCCGCCGCGACGTCGATGTCGAGCGGCCTGCCCACATCGGCTTCGAGCGCATCGCGCGCCTTCTGGGTGTCGAGCTTCATCGTGCCGCCCGCGAACGTATCGGCTTCGAGCTTGCCGAGCACGAGATCGGAATCCGTAATCGTCGGATGCGTTCCGCCTAGACCGTAGCAGGCGGGGCCAGGCGACGAGCCCGCGCTTTCCGGCCCGACCTTGATGCGCGACAGCGTATCCACATGCGCGATGGAGCCGCCGCCTGCGCCGATCTCGATCATGTCGATGACCGGAATGCGCAACGGCAATCCGCTGCCGGGCAAGAAGCGGTACATGCGGGCCACTTCCAGAGTCCGGCTATGCCGCGGCTCGTAATCGTTGAGCAGAATGATCTTCGCCGTAGTGCCGCCCATGTCGAGCGCGATCGACTGCGCGGCGCCCAGTTCGCGGGCAATGTGCTGACCGAGAATGGCGCCGCCGGCCGGACCGGATTCGACGAGACGGATCGGAAAGCGCTGCGATGTTTCCACCGAGGTTAGCGAACCGCTCGACATGATCATCAGCAGCGGGCAATGCGCCCCGATGCCTTTGATCTGCTCGGCGAGGCGGCCCAGATAGGTCGCCATCAGCGGTTGCACATAGGCGTTGCCCACGGTCGTCGACGTGCGCTCGTATTCGCGGATTTCCGGGCAGACTTGGTGCGACAGGCTAATGTACAGGCCCGGACATTCCTGCGCGATGATCTCGGCCGTGCGCGCCTCGTGATCGGGGTTACGATACGAGTGCATGAAGCTGATCGCGAGCGACTCGATCTTCTCGTCGCGCAGCGTCGTGGCGAGTTTGCGCACGGCGTCTTCGTCGAGCGGCAGCAGCACGCTGCCGTCGGACGCGACGCGCTCCGGCGCTTCCAGCCGCCACGGCCGCGCCACGAGCGGCGGCGGGCGCGTCATTTCGAGATCGTACTGATCGAAGCGATGCCCGAACGCGAATTCCAGCGTGTCGCGGAAGCCCTGCGTGGCGATCAGCGCCGTGCGCGCGCCGCGCCGCTCGATGATCGCATTGGTGGCGAGCGTGGTGCCGTGAATGATCAGTTCGACATCGGAGGGCGCGACACCGGCCTTGCCGAGCACGAGCTGGATGCCCTGAATGACGCCCTGTTCGGGCGCATGGCCGGTCGTCAGAACCTTGCCGGAGGTGAAGCCGGACTGCGTTTGCAGAACGACATCGGTGAATGTGCCGCCGATATCGACCGCCAGCCGGCAACCGTCCATGTCACGCGTCCCCCAGATTCAAAAGCTGCGGCACTCTTGCCCTATCGGGCCGGTGACGCGCAAGTACGACGGGCGCGATGATTCAGCTCGATTCAATAATCGAGGACACTGAAAAATTCAGAAATATCAGAATACGAATCGTATCCAGGCGGCTGGACGTTCTCCAAACCAAACGTAAAGTAGTGCTTCCTAGCGGCTCTCCAACCTCGGACCAAGCTTGGCATCCTCGGATCAGGTGCCGAACCTTCTCTCCATGCACCCATGTCTATGCTCAGGACCCATTAAATATCTTGCGGATTGCGTGATCGGCTGATTCATTGGCGACGCACGGAGGCGTCGTCATGGCTGATTTGTTCATGCTGTCGGAGGCGCAGATGCGCCGGATCGAGCCGTTCTTTCCGCTGTCGCACGGCATCGCCCGTGTCGATGATCGGCGGGTGATCAGCGGCATCATCTTCGTCATTCGCAACGGTTTGCGCTGGCGCGATGCGCCGACCGACTACGGGCCTCACAAGACAATCTACAATCGCTTCGTGCGCTGGAGCCGTCTGGGCGTGTTCAACAAGATCTTTGCCGAACTGGCCCGCAAGGGCGGCAAGCCCAAACGCATGATGATCGACGCGACGCACCTGAAAGCCCACCGCACCGCCGCCAGCCTGCTCAAAAAGGGGCTGTTCCCCGACGTATCGGGCGCACGAAAGGCGGCCTGAACTCGAAGCTGCACGCAGTCTGCGACGGCCAAGGCCGGCCGGTAGCCATGCTGCTGAGCGAAGGTCAGATGAGCGACTACAAGGGCGCGGCCCTGATGCTGCCGGCGTTGCCGAATGCAAACGAACTGCTCGCCGACAAGGGCTACGACGCTGACTGGTTCCGAAAGGCGCTCGCCGACAGAGGGATCGCGGCCTGTATCCCATCAAGATCGAACCGCAAGACGCCGATCGAGCACAATCGATCGCTCTATCGCCAGCGCCACAAGATCGAGAACATGTTCGGGAGGATCAAGGACTGGAGGCGTATCCACACCCGTTACGACCGATGCGCCCACACATTCTTCTCAGCCATTTGTATCGCCGCCACCGTCATCTTCTGGCTCTGATCAATGAGTCCTGAGCCTAG
>CANJEY010000288.1 GCA_947472615.1 Beijerinckiaceae bacterium | reverse complement strand
TGCGCCGACGGTTTGAGGCGCTGGAAACTGCGTTTCCCGACCTCGCAAAGCTGGACTCGCCCGCCCGCAACGTCGGCGCCGCGCCATCCGAGAAATTCGCCAAGGTGCGGCATGTCGTGCCCATGCTGTCGCTCGGCAACGTGTTCGCGGTCGAGGAAGCGCACGAATTCGTCGCCCGCGTGCGCCGGTTTCTTGGCCTTGGGACCGACGCCCCGCTCGACTTCACGGCGGAACCGAAGATCGACGGCCTGTCGTGTTCCTTGCGTTACGAAAAAGGCGAACTCGTGCAAGCGGCCACGCGCGGCGACGGCTTCGAGGGCGAGGACGTCACTGCGAACGTGAGGACCATCGCGGAAATTCCGCACAAGCTGCACGGCGCGCAGATCCCGGACGTGTGCGAGGTGCGCGGCGAAATCTACATGACGCACGCCGATTTCGCGGCGCTGAACGCGCGGCAGGCCGAAGCCGGCGAGAAGACCTTCGCCAATCCGCGCAATTCGGCGGCGGGCTCGCTGCGCCAGCTCGATCCGAAGATCACCGCGCAACGGCCGTTGCATTTCTTCGCCTACGCGTGGGGCGACATGAGCGCGCTGCCGGGCGATACGCAGATGCAGATGATCGCGGCGTTCAAACGCTTCGGACTGCCGGTCAATCCGCTGACGGTTCTGTGCGACAGCGCCGACGAGATGATCGCGCATTATCGCAAGATCGAGACGCAGCGCGCCTCGCTCGGCTACGACATCGACGGCGTCGTCTACAAGGTCGACAATCTGGCGTTGCGCGAGCGTCTCGGCTTCGTGTCGCGCTCGCCGCGCTGGGCGGTAGCGCACAAGTTTCCGGCCGAGCGCGCCACCACCATCCTGCGCGACATCGAGATTCAGGTGGGACGCACCGGCGCGCTGACGCCGGTCGCCAAGCTCGAACCCGTCACGGTCGGCGGCGTCGTGGTGTCGAACGCGACGCTGCACAACGAGGATTACATCAAGGGCATCGGCAACAGCGGCGAGCCGATCCGCGACGGGCGCGACATCCGCATCGGCGATACGGTCGTGATCCAGCGCGCCGGCGACGTGATCCCGCAGATCGTCGATGTGTCTCTCGACAAGCGCTCTCCCGATGCGCCTGCCTACGTGTTCCCCGATGCATGCCCGCGCTGCGGCTCCACCGCGATCCGCGAGATCGACGAGAAGACCGGCGAGGCCGACTCGGTGCGCCGCTGCACCGGCGGACTCGTTTGCCCCGCCCAGGCTATGGAGCGCCTGAAGCATTTCTGCTCGCGCAACGCCATGGACATCGAAGGGCTGGGCGACAAGCAGATCGAGCTGTTTCACCAGAAGGGCCTGATCAACACGCCCGCAGACATCTTCACACTAGAGGAACGCGACAAGGCCAGCCTGACGAAGATCGAAAACTTCGAAGGCTTCGGCAAGACGTCGGTGCGCAACCTGTATGCGGCGATCAACGCGCGGCGGACGATTGCGCTGAACCGCTTCATCTTTGCGCTCGGCATCCGCCATGTTGGCGAGACGAATGCGCGGCGGCTCGCGCGCCACTTTGGCGACGTCGCCGCCTTGCGCACCGTCGCGCGCGCTGCGAAGGACGAAGCCTCCGATGCGCGCGCCGAGATCAATAATATCGAAGGCGTCGGCGATGTCGTCGCCGAAGCGGTGGCGGACTTCTTCGCCGAGCCGCACAACGAAGATGTGCTCGACGCCCTGATGGCGCAGGTCACGCCCGAGCCGATGGAAGCGGTGAAGAGCGATTCCCCCGTCGCCGGCAAGACCATCGTGTTCACCGGCGCGCTGGAGCGCATGACACGCGAAGAGGCGAAGGCGCAGGCCGAACGGCTCGGGGCGAAAGTCGCCGGCTCCGTGTCGAAGAAGACCGACCTCGTGGTGGCCGGCCCCGGCGCGGGCTCGAAACTCGACAAGGCGCAGCAATTCGGGGTGGAAGTCATAACCGAGGATGAGTGGTTCGTCCGCACGGGGGCCAACAACTGAATATTGACCGAGGCAGACAAATTGCTAAGCTATTCTCATTTGGAGGAACAGCAGATGATTAATCGTACATTTTTCTTCGATCATGCTCGGAGTCAACTTTTCAGTGGGAAGCTGAAACCCTCGCAGGTCAATGGGCTGACAACTATACTCGATTGCTGGGAGCGCGATTTCCGTCAACTTGACGATCGATGGTTGGCATATGCGCTTGGCACTGCTCATCACGAAACAGCTTTCACTATGCAGCCAATCCACGAGTACGGCGGCAACAAGTATTTCTTCCGCATGTACGACAAGGACGGTGACAGACCGTCCGTCGCCAAGCGCCTCGGAAATACCCAATCAGGCGACGGCGTCAGTTTTCATGGACGCGGCTACGTACAGTTGACGGGTCGCAGAAACTACCATGCGATGAGCACCGTTGTTGGCGATGACCTCGTCGCCGATCCCGACAAGGCGCTTCGGGCCGACTATGCCGCAAAAATTATGTTTGTCGGGATGCGCGACGGGATTTTTACGTCCAGGAGATTTGCTGACTACTTTTCGAAGGCGGCCGATGGCAGCGTCCTAAAAGACAACTGGCTTGGCGCTCGCGCGATCATCAACGGAATCGACCAAAAAGACGCCATCGCCCAATACGCCCGACGATATTACGCCAGCATTGGCTACACGAACTAGAAATCGTTGATCGTCGCAACCGGCGCATGTGCGTCCGCGACCTTCCAGCGTGCGTTCATGTCCAGATCGGCCGCTGCGCGCATGCAGAGCGCATCGGCCGCGTCCTCCACCGAGCCCCAGTCGTTCGACTGGATCGTCAGCACGATGCTCTGCGTCTGCGGCGTCACGATCGTGCGCGCGTCCTGCCGCCAGTTCCAGCGGCGGCACAATACATGCGCTTCGTCCGCATAGACGACCTCGCCCGCTTTCGGCGGCTGCTCCGCCGGCAGGCCCTCGATCGGCGCCATGTCGAGAAACGTGTCGCCATCACGCGCGAAGCGGAACGCCAGATCGCCCGTCGTCCGGTCGAGATCGTCAGCGCCGACGCACAGAACATGCGACAGCGAGATCGCATTGTAGAGATCGACGAAGGCGTTGATGCGCGGCAGCGCGTCGCCCGCCAGCACGCGCTTCGCCAGACGCTCGACCGAGGACCGATAGCTCGTGCTCTTGATGCCGAACCCCTTGTAGGCCGAGCGCCACGCGGCGACGCCGGGGATCGCCGACAGCTCCATGCCGCTCCAGCGCGCGCGGCAATCGGCTTCGGCCGCAGCGACAAACTTGTCCAGACTATTGGACCGCTCTGGCGCGAAGCCCTGTCCGTCGAGGACCACGAACGCGACCCGGAAGTGCGGAAATCGCGGCAGCAGGTCGGAGATGTCGAGACTCGGCATTGTTCTCACGCTGGATGAATCGCTCTGGTCACGATACAGCTTCTTCACGCGCAGATGAACGCCGCATCACGCGTTCGCGATTTCGGTCACGTTCTGATTTTTAAAAAACGTCTATTCCTCGCGGCTACGTCACCGTTTCGTGTTCGCCGGTGACCGATCGTGTCATGCGCCTGTCTGCAGCCTCGGTTACGGTGACGAACGCTTCAGGAGGGCGCCGGATGCTGACGGATCGTCACAACGGACTTCATTCAACCGTCGAACAGACCGCCGTTTCGAGCTTCGACGCCGCCGTAACGGAGTTGCTGGCGCACCGGCCGAATGTGATGCCGCATCTCGACGCGGCGCTCGCCGCCGATCCAGATCACATCGCGAGCCTCGCCCTGAAGGGGTTTGGCAGCGTGCTGCTGGCGCGCAGCGAACATGTGGCCTCCGCCCGCGTCATGGCGGCGCGGCTGAAGGCTCTGACGGATCGCCGTCGCCCCACGGCTTTCGAGGCTGCGCTCGTAGCCGCGCTCGATCTCGCATCACGCGGCGCTTGGCGCGACGCCACATCCGTCCTGCAGCAGCGGCTGGCTGAATGTCCGATCGATCTGCTGTCGCTGAAGCTCGTCCATGCGCTGCGTTTCATGTCAGGCGACGCGTCCGGCATGCTGGCCTCGACCGCCAGCGTGCTCGACGCCTGGAGCGCGGCGGCGCCCGGCTATGGCTTCATGCTAGGCTGTCACGCCTTCGCGCTCGAGGAGCATTGCCTCTACGAATCGGCGGAGCGGACCGCCCGCATCGCGCTGGCGCATGATCCGGGCGACGCCTGGGCGCTGCATGCGCTGGCCCATGTGCATGTGATGCAGGGCCGATTCATGGAAGGTTTCGACTGGCTCGACGCGACCAAGCCTGTCTGGAGCGGCTGCAACAATTTCCGCTTTCACCTGATCTGGCATGGCGCGCTGCTGCATCTCGCTCGCGGCGACGCCGATCGCGCGCTGGCGATCTACGATGCGGACCTGCGGCCGCATCTCGCCGACGACTTCCGCGACCTCGCCAACGCCTCGTCGCTGCTCTGGCGCCTGCGGCAGGAAGGAATGGACGTCCGCGACCGTTTCGAGGAATTGCACGGCTTCGCCAGCGCCCGAGCGCAGGATACGACGCTCGTCTTCGCCAGCCTGCACCATCTTTTGACGATGGCGGCTTGCGGCGACGCTGGCGGGGCGAGCGAAATCGTCGCGGCCCTCGTCCGGCGCGGCGCTCGCCCTGATGGCGATCAGGCCGCGGTGGCGGCCGATGCGGGCCTCGACCTCGCCCGCGTCATCCTCTCTCTGGCGCAGAATGGCGCGACGCGTCCCGATCTCGGGCGGTTGGCGCAGCGCGCGCAATGCATCGGCGGCAGCAACGAACAGCGCGACGTATTCCTGCGCACGCTGGCCCTGATGGCCGCTGACGCTGGCGACGCCCGCAACGCGGGGGCAATCCTCGACCTACGGCGGCGCATGAAGCGCGAGCAGCAATTCGCCACGCTGGCGGAGCGTCGTCTCGCCGAAACGCTCGACTCCCATCGCGTCGTGGCTTGAGGGAAGTCCGGCCCGAGACTAGTGAATGCTGATGATCGCATGTCTGTCCGCATGAGCGCCGAAGTCGCTACCGCCACGCAAGCCGGCGCGCCAGCCGCGCCGCGCCGGACCGTGCGCGATCCGCGGCTCGACGTGTTTCGCGGTTTGGGCATGTTCATTATCCTGATCGCCCACATTCCGTGGAATTCGTGGATGAACTGGATTCCCGCGCGTTTCGGGTTCAGCGACGCGGCGGACATGTTCGTGTTCTGCTCCGGCATGGCGTCGTCGATCGCGTTCGGACGCATCTTCATCGACGCCGGCTGGCTGCACGGAACCGCCCGCATCGTGTTCCGCATCTGGCAGGTGTACTGGGCACATATCGGAAGTTTCTTCGTCGTCTTCGCCACAATGATCGCGGCGGACTCGCTGCTCGGCGTCAATCGCTATGTCGACGGCGAATTACTGCTGTCGGACTTCTTCCAGAACGAGCGGGAGCGCCTGCTCGGCCTGATGACGCTGCGCTTCGTACCGACTTATTTCGACATCCTGCCCATGTATCTGGCGATCCTCGCGATGGTGCCCGTTGTGATGGGGCTGGCGAAATGGCATCGGCTCGCGGCTGGCGCCTTCGTGCTCGCGTCGTGGCTCGCGGCCAATCTGCTCGAACTCAATTTCACCGCCGATCCGCATACGGGCCGCGGCTGGTTTTTCAATCCGTTCGGCTGGCAATTGGTGTTCTTCACCGGCTTTGCCTTCGTGCGCGGCTGGCTGCCTGCGCCGCCGGTTGATCGCCGATTGATTGCGCTCGCCGTCGGCATCGTCGTCCTTGCGTTGCCGGTGTCGTG
>CANJEY010000287.1 GCA_947472615.1 Beijerinckiaceae bacterium | reverse complement strand
CTCGCCGAAGCTGCGAAGAGCCAGATGGATATCAGCTGGTCGGACGGCGCGGCCGCGCAGCAGGTCGCCACGTCGATGATCGACACGCCCGCGCCTGTCCTGGCGCGCGCCAAGGCGCTGATCGAGGGACCGGCGAAGTAGTCAGCGCTGCGCGGTCGTCGTGCCCGGCAGGCAGCTCGGATATTTCTCGCGTGCGGCGGCAAGCGACAGCATGTGCAGCGTCGCCGCGTAATAGCGATTCTGCTCGACGCGCGTCAGCGCCTCGGGAAACGGCTCGCTCAGCGCGGCGCATTTCGTCAGCGCCACGACGCCGCGATAGCCCGAATCGCCGAACGCCTGCCGGCTCTTGCCGGTCGGCAGGTCGATGACGCTGGGGTCTTCGCCCTTGCGGCCCTGCCACGAGGCCGCAAACGGCGCGAGCGCCTTGCGGTCTCCGGCGCTCGACCACGCGAGATAGAGCGGAATACGAATCGCCTCGTAGCCGAAGATTTCGGGCTGGAATCGCGCCGGCGCGGGCTGAGCGGCGGCGATTGACACCCAGTCGGCCGGAAGGTTTTCAGGCCCGAAGCGGGACCGGCTGACGAGATCGGCGGCGCTGCGCAACAGGCCGTTCCAGTTCACTTCCGGGGCGACGGACTTCAGTTCGTCGAATGCCGGGAACACCGCATAGGACAGGTTGATGACCGGCCCGTCCGGCATCTGTCCCCGACCGAAGCCGAACGAGGCCGGGGGCAGTACCGTTACGCCGTTCTGGCTGCTGTCGATCAGCTTGCCGACCGCCAGACTGATGCGCCGCGAGGCCGCGCGGTAATCCTGATTGTTCCAGACGCGCGCACCGCGCGCCAGCGCCCACGCGATCAGCAGATCGCCATCGGTGGCGTTGTTGCGGTCGCGCACGTGCGGCTCATCGCCCGGATGCCAGCGCCAGGCGGCAAGATTGTCGGCGCGCACATACAGGTTGAGGGCGGTCCAGCGCCACATGCGGTCGAAGGTTTCGCGGTCGTTGGCGATCGCCGCGAGCAGCATGCCGTAGCCCTGCCCCTCGCTGTGGCTGACGCCGCCGTTGTCGGTGTCGACCAGCCGTCCGTCAGGCTGAATGAAGCGGTCGCGATAGGCCTTCCAGGCGTCGGGCGAAACGGGCGCAATGGGAGCGACCGCGACCGGCGCAGCGCCGGTCTTGGCGACGTAGACTGGCCGGGTCTCGGCAGCCTCGCAGGTCGCCGCCGCGGCGCAAAGCGCCAGAGCGCTCGCGATAGATGCCGACAGCTTCCGCATGATGTCCGTCCCGACCTGCCTCGTGTTCAAGAGATGTAGCCGAACGACGTTAATGTCAGTGGGGAATTGAGGACTCGATTGTCCGGATCGCGGAAAAGCCCGGATGGCGTTAACGAATGCTTGCCTCCAAACAGAAAGGCCGGGCGAGCGCCCGGCCTTTGCTGCGAAATTGTGCAGGCGATCAGATCGCGCCGCTGATCCAGCGCACCAGTTCGCCCTTCGGGGCGGCGCCGATTTTCTGGGAGACGGCCTTGCCGTCCTTGAACAGGTACAGCGCCGGGATCGACCGGATGCCGAGCTTGGCGGACACGGCCGGATTCTCGTCGACGTTGACCTTGGCGATTTTCACCTTGCCGGCCATCTCCTTCGAGATTTCCTCGAGCGATGGGCCGATCATCTTGCAGGGTCCGCACCATTCGGCCCAGAAATCGACGACGACCGGCTCGGTCGACTGGAGTACGTCAGCTTCGAAGCTGGCGTCGGTTACCTTGATGGTCGACATCTGGGGGCCTTTCCTGATCGCGCGGGCGATTCCGCAGCGCTGGCCGGAAACTAGGAATGCGCTCCCCCGCCGTCAAGCGCGCCGCCCGGCCGATCACGGACGAGTTACGCGCCCAGCACCCGCGCCAGAGCCGCATCGAGCCGCGCCGGCTCGACATCGAGAACATTGGGGTCGGACGTCCAGACCAGAAGCGTTCGCACAGATCGACCCGGATACAGCGGCTGCAGAACGGCCCGATAGAGCGCGAGTTGCGCCAGATAGGTCTCGGGCGCGTCCGCGATGGGGCGCGGCCGGCCGGTCTTGAAGTCAGCGATCAGCACAGCGTCCGACGTCGCCACGATACGGTCGATCTGGCCCGCGACGTCGAGGGGCTTGCGTCCCGGCCGTTCCAGACGTCCGGCGATCGAAACCTCGACCTGTGAGCCCGGTCCGAACAGGTCGGCCAGCCCCGGGTCGTCGATGAGCCGCAAAGCCTCGACCAGCAACGCGTCGCGCCTCTCCGGTGCAAGATCGCCCCCGCGCGCCGCCAGATAACGCTGGCCCGCCTCGCGCCGCCGCTCCGGGGGGATTTGTGGCAGATGTTGCAGCAGGGCGTGGGTCAGCCGTCCCGCCAGCAGGGCGAGGCCGGTCTCGAAGCGCGCTGCCGGATCGAGCCGTTGATCGAGTTGATCGGCGGCCGCCAGCGCCGACGACGGGCTGATCGGCGGAGCCGCCGCGGCCTCGAACGCGGCGGGTTGATCAAGCCAGACGGGCAGGGCGACCGGCTGCGTGGAGGCGAAAGCCGGCGCAACGGGACCAGCGATCTGCGCGCCCGTTCCGAGCCGCAGCACCGTTTCGGCTGCGTCCCATGCGGCCGGCGTCTCGGCGGCGTGCGGCTGCAATCCGGCCTGCACAATGTTGTACCAGCAGTCTTTCGGCGGCCGCGATCCATGACAGCCTGCGATGTAGAGCCGTTGCTCGGCGCGCGTCATCGCCACATAGAGCAGACGGCGCTGCTCCTGCTCCTCGTCCACCCGCCGCTTCGTGCGCAGGTCGGCCAGCGTTGCGGGATCGGCGCCGGAGCCTTTGCCCCACAGCAGCCAGCTCTCCTGTCCGTCGGGATCGAGATCGAACAGCTTGGGGTCATGCCGCCCCGACGCAGCCCCGAACGTATCTGGCAGAAAGACGATTTTGGCTTCCAGCCCCTTCGCGGCGTGCACGGTCATCACCCGCACTGCGTCGCCGGCCGCCTCCATGTCGCGCTTGATCTGGATGTCGGCGCTTTCCAGCCGGTGCAGGAACAGCGTCAGCGACGGCGCCTGCGTGCGCTCATGCTCCAGCGCCAGACGCTGGAATTCGTCGATGGCGTCGCCGGCTTCGGGACCGAGCCGCGCCAGCATCCTGCGCCGGCCGCCGTCGCGTCCGAGCAGTTCGGCGTAGAACCGAAACGGCGTCAGTGCGCCGGCGCGCCTGCGCCAAACATCGAGCTGCGCCGCCGCCGCGCGGTGCGCCGGTTTAGCGGACGCCTGCAGCGCTTCGATCAGCGTGCCCGTGCGTTGCGGGGCGAGTTCGAGCAGGTCGTCGTCGTCGAGGCCGATCAGTGGTGATTTCAGCAGGCAGGCCAGCGTCAGATCGTCTTCCGGCAGGAGCGAGGCGCGCCCGGCCGCGATCAGATCCTCGACCGCGATATGCTCGGTCAGCGCGATGCGGTCCGCGCCCGCCACCCGCACGCCCCGTTCTTTCAACGCCCGGATCACCGCCTCAAACAGCGCGCCGCGCGAGCGCACCAGCACCAGCACGTCGCCGGGCCGGATCGGCCGCAGGAGGCCGGTCTCGTCATCGTGCACGGCCTCCGTCGAACCGGGCGATTGCCAGTCGGCGATCGTGTCCGCGATGCGCCGCGCCAGAATCACGGGCGGATCGCGATAATCTTGACGGTCGAGCGGCAGTTCCCAGCTCTCGGGATCGTCGACCGCCGTTCCGGCGACAGGCCGCCAGATCTCTACGAGTCCGGGCAGCTTGTCCTTCCAAGCTTCGTGCAGAGTCCATTGATCCTGCTCGGCGACGACTCCGGTGAACACGCCCGGCTGCTCGAACACGCGATCGACGGACGCCAGCACCGCTGGCACCGACCTGAACGACAGGTTGAGGCGCACGAGCTCGAACTGCTTGTCGGCCCCCTGCATCTTGTTCTGGAAGTAGCGGCGCATGCGGTCGAACATGCCGGGCGACGCGCCCTGAAAGGAATAGATCGACTGCTTCTCGTCGCCGACGGCGAAGAATGTCCGCGTCTGCTGACGCGCGCCGTGGCCCGCCATGAAGTCTTCGACGATGGCCTGCAGGATGTTCCACTGCCCCTTCGACGTATCCTGCGCCTCGTCGACCAGAATATGGTCGATGCCGGCGTCGAGCTTGTACAGAACCCACGCGGCGCTGGACCGCGTCAGCAGCGTCTCCGTGCGTTCGATCAGATCATCGAAATCGAGCAGGCCGCGGAGGCCTTTCGCCTGCGCATAATGCTGAAGAATGCGGTCGACGATGCTGAACAGCGCAATCGAGCGTTCGACGGCGTGCGCCGCCTTGCGCTTGTCGACGAGCAAAGCGAGCCGGTCGCGCTCCGCCTCCAGCCTTTCGAGCAGGCCGGGTTCGAGCTTGATCAACGTCTTGGTAATGATCTTCGTCTTGCCGATGCCGCGCGGTTCGCCCTTCTGGGTGAAGAAGAACCCGAGATACGCTGCGGTCCTGTCAGCCGGGTTGGCAGCCGCAAGAGCCGTCCGCAGCTTACCGCCCAATGTCTGGTCGTTCTTGCTCCCCTGATCGAGCGCATCGGCGACCGGCTTCCACTCCGAGGGCGGAATGCCATCGTCGGTCATCGCGCGTTCGAGGTTCGCGGCGGTGTCGTTCGACCGCAATCCCAGCTTTCGGCCGAGCGCGCGGCCCCAGGCTTCTGCGCCCTGATGCGCGCGCAACGCATCGACGATCGCGGCGCGATGTTTCAGCGCTTCGCCGATCAATTCGTCGAGGCCCGAGGCCGACGTCTCGCGCGCGAGAATTTCGAGCCATCGCGACGACGCATTGTCCTCGCCCTGCACGGCCTGCGCGAACGCCTGCTGGCGCGCCGCCGCCAGCAATTCGTCGCGCTGATCGTCCGCCATCACCTCAAAGCCGGCGGCGACATTCGCCTCGAACGGATAGAGATGCAGCAACCGCTCGCAGAAGGCGTGGATGGTCTGGATCTTCAGACCGCCCGGCGTTTCGACCGTGCGGGCAAACAATTGCCGCGCCCGCAGCAGCGTTACGGAATCAGGCGGATCCGCGCCGGTGTCGGCGATCTTTTTCGCCAGCGTCGCATCGTCGAGCCGCGTCCATGCCGCCAGCGTGTCGAAGACGCGCAGCGACATGTTGGCGGCGGCCGCCTTCGTGTAGGTGAGACACAGGATTTTCGACGGGGGCGTCCCGGCGAGCAGCAGACGGATCACGCGCTGCGCCAGCACATGCGTCTTGCCCGAACCTGCATTGGCCGACACCCATGCGGACAAATCGGGCCGCGACGCCTTCGCCTGCCGTTCCTTTGTGTCGACGGGAATCGGCGGCTTCATTCGCCTTCTCCGCCGCTGGCCGACCATTCCTTGACGCGCGCCAGATGATCGTAGGCCGAGAAGCGATGCACGAATTTCACATAAGGCCGTGATTGGTAGGGCCAGTCGGGGTTGCGGAACTGGTTCAGCAGAATTTGCAGGCCATCAAAATGGTCCTGCGCCATCTGGTTGAAAGCGCCGGCGTCGCCGACCTCCTGAATCTTGATCTGGTCGCGTCCGAGCAGCCGCACGTAACAGGCCGCGACGGAATCATCCGCCGTCATCGGAACCGGAAATCCGCCGCGCAGGCCCATCGCGGCTTCCAGCGTCAATTGCGAGGCAAAGCCCGCTTTGATCTCGGCGGGCGACGGCGGATTGCCGGTCTTGAAGTCGATGAACACGATGGTTCCGTCGCGGCGCCGTGCGATGCGATCCGCTACGCCGCTCAGCCGG
>CANJEY010000286.1 GCA_947472615.1 Beijerinckiaceae bacterium | reverse complement strand
TCCTTCGTGTCGCCGGCCGGAAAGTAGCCGTCAGCCTGCGAAGCCGCCCGCATCCAGAAACGCCTGCTCCTCCGGCGTCGTCTGACGGCCAAGGACGGCATTGCGGTGGGGGAAACGCCCGAACCGCGCGATGATATCGAGATGAAGTCGCCCGAACGTCGCGCCCTCCGCGTCGCCGTTGCGCGTCAGCATCTCGACGCAAAACTGCTGATCGGCCAGCCCTTCCGAATGCATCATCGGCAGGAAGAAGAAGCGCTTCAGCGGCGGCCCGATCTCATCCGCAAAGCCCTTGCCGACAACCCCGTAGGCGATTTCGCGCGCATGCGCATCCGTGGCGAAAGCCTTCGGGTTGTCGCGGAATATGTTGCGTGGAAACTGGTCGAGAACGAGGATCAACGCCAGCGCGCCTTCCGCCTCGTCCGCCCAGCGCTCCAGTTCACGACGAGCCGCCGCTTCATATGTCGGCAGAAATCGCGAACGAATCTCGGCGTCGAAAGCCGCGTCCTTCGAGAACCAGCGCGCCGGCCCGGCCCCGCGCCAGAACGACACGATTTCGGCGGGCGAAGGCAGATCACTCATGTCGCATTTCCATCACCCGGATCGCCTCAGATCGAAATCGCCTGATCGAGCTTGGCGGCGAGCGCCGGCAACTTGCGCGCATCGAACACGGCGTCGTTCACATCCGCCAGCCATTTCGCCGCCGCGCCCGCAGCCACCAGCGGATCGAGCACGCGCGAGGCCTTTTCGAGCAGCGCCGCATCGTCGAACCGCGCGCCCGGATCGCCGTGCGCGTCCAGTTCGGTTCTGACGAGCGGCGCATCGGCGCCCTTGGTCTGAATGGCGACCGTCGCCGGCCAGCGCAGCGGATAATGCGCGCTCAGCGTCTCGTCCCTCTCGACCGAAATCCGGCCCATGAGATCGACGATTTTTTCGCTCCAGACGATCTGCTCACGGCAGACGTCATAAAGCCCGTCGAGATGAAACGCCGCCAGCGCCATCTGGTAGCGCACACTGGAAAATGTCGTCGACCGGTTCTGCGGGCTCGCCTGCCCGGAGATCATGTCCGCATAGGCAGGCGGCACGCGCACCACAATCGACTGGATATTTTCGACCTCAAGACCGCCCGCCAACAGTTTGCGGAACGCCTCGGTGGCCGCGATGGCCTGCTTGGCCGAGCAATAGGGCTTGATGCTCAGCGCGCCATAACTCGATCCCGAACCGAGACCGTCCATCAAGATCTTCGTGTCGAGCGCCGCGCCGTGCGTCTTCTCCAGCCAGTCGCGATCGAGCAGGCCGAGATCGCCGAAAAAGCCCGCCTTGGCGGCCCGCGCCGCCATATAGCCGGCCCGCACCGCAGCGCCGTGCATGAACCAGCGCGGCGAAAGGCCCTGCCGGAACCGGCCTGATCCGCCGGCCGTCAGCGTCAGCGCGATCGCCAGCGCATGAGCGGTCTGCGTCGCGGTCAGGCCCATCATGCGCGCGCTGGCCCCGGCGCAGGACAACGGCGCCGCCAGATAGGTCGGCCAGATTTCGCGATAGAGAATTTCCGGCCCCTTGGCGGCCGTGCCGAACCGAGTCATCAGATCGACCCCGACCCGCAGCGCGTCGAGGGCGCGCCGCGCGGTCTCGGGCTCCGCCCGCGCCAGCGTCAGCACGACGGGCGCGATGGCCGAATGCGGCGTCGTGCACGACGGCATGTGGATGTCGTCGATCTCCGTCATACGGATCACGGTCGCCATCTCGGCCATGCGGTCGGCGACGCTGGCGTCGAAGAGGGGCCGCACGGCCCGCGATTCCTCGCCATGCACGCCCACCAGAGCGGCGATGACCACATCGCCCAGATGCCGCCGCTGGATCGCCAGATCCTCCGACGGCAGAGCCGTCACGTTCGAGCCCACGACGAACTGCGCGAGAGAGTCGAGAATGGTCATGGCGATCCGGCATTGAGCTTGTTGCGGACTTCGACGGCGTTTCTCATCGGCTGACACCCGGATGGAAATTGCGCTGGTCTTGTCTTGCCATTGCTGATCGCTGCGCGCTAGAGGATGCGCGGTCGGCGGCTTCCGCTTGCGATGGCCACGCTTCAGTTTTGGGCGTCGCCTGACGACGCTGGAACGGATGCAAGCACTGCGACGGGTGGAAACGAACGCATGTCATTGGTCATTGCTCTGGATATCGGCGGCACCTTCACCGACATGGTGGCCTTCGATCTGGAAACCGGGGCGATCCATCAGGCGAAAAGCTCCACCACGCCCTACGATCTCGCCGTTGGCATTCGCGAAACGCTGACCAAAAGCGGCCTGCCGGTCAGCAAGGCCGAGCTGTTCATTCACGGCTCCACGGTCGCCATCAACACCGCCATCGAGCGCACCGGCGCAAAGACGGCGCTGTTGGTGACGCGCGGCATGCGCGACGTTTATGCGATCGGACGCGGCAGCCGGCCCGAATCCTACAATTTCCTGTTCCGCCGCCCCGAACCCTATGTGCCGCGCCGTCACACGTTCGAACTTGTCGAACGCCTGAACGCCGCCGGCGAAGTGGTGACGCCCTTCGATGCTGCGGACGCGCGCGACATCGTCGCCCGCCTGCCCGAACTCGGCATCGAGGCGGTCGCGGTCTGCCTGATCCATGCGTGGTCGAATCCCGCCCACGAGATCGAGACCGGCAAACTCGTGCGCGAACTCGCCCCCCACGCGCACACATCGCTCAGCCACGAAATCCTGCGCGAATATCGTGAGTACGAGCGGATGTCGACAACGGTGCTCAACGCCTACGTGGGGCCGCGCGTCAGCAAATATCTGCAGGATCTCGAAAACCTGCTGAAGGGCTTCGGCTTCGGCGGGCAATTGCTGATCATGCAGTCGAACGGCGGCAGCATGTCGCCTGCGACCGCCAAGAAAATTCCCGTCGCGACGATGGAATCGGGACCTGTGGGGGGCATCATCGCCGCGGCCGAAACCGCTCGCGATCTGGGCATCGCGGACGTCATCGCCTTCGACATGGGCGGCACCACCGCCAAGGTGAGCCTCGTGCGCGACAACGAGCCCGACATCGCACAGGGCTATCTGGTCGGCGGCGTCGGCCACGGCCATCCGGTCATGCTGCCGGTCGTCGACATAGTCGAAGTTGGCGCGGGCGGCGGCTCGATCGCCTGGATCGACGAAGTCGGCGCGCTCAAGGTCGGGCCGCGCAGCGCCGGCGGGCACCCCGGCCCCGTCTGCTACGGCAAGGGCGGAACCGAGCCGACCGTAACGGACGCCAACGTGGCGCTCGGCCGTCTTGGAGCGAACCGCTTCCTCGGCGGAGAGATGCAGCTCGACCGCGACGCCGCGCGCGAAGCCATCCGGGTGAAGATCGCCGATCCGCTCGGCATGACCATCGATGAAGCGGCGTTGGGCGTCATCCAGATCGCGGTCGCCGAAATGTCGCTGGCGGTGCGCTCCGTATCAGTCGGGCGCGGCTACGATCCGCGGGATTTCTCCATGGTGGGCTTCGGAGGCGCAGGCCCGGTGCATGCGGCCGAGATCGCGCGCGAGCTGCACATTCCGCAGCTCATCATCCCGCGCGTGCCCGGCCATTACTCGGCCTTCGGCATGCTGCTCGCCGACAACCGCCACGACTACGTGCGCACCTATTACAAGACGCTCGCCGATTCGAACTTCGACGACATCGAACGCATCTTCGACGAGATGATCGCCGATGGCCGCGCCCTGCTGGAGAGCGAAGGCGCGCTGCCCGAGCGCATGCAGTTCCAGCGCTTCCTCGACATGCGCTACGTGGGTCAGGAATTTCCGATCCAGACGCCGGTCGAGGTCGACCAATTGAAGACGCGCGATCGTACGCTGCTGCGCTCGGTGTTCGATCGCATCCACGATCGGCGTTTCGGGCATCAGGCTGCGGAAGAAGCGGTCGAGATCGTCAACCTGCGCCTCACCGCCACCGGACGCCGCCCGCGCTCGTCGTTCCCGACCGTGGCGCAACAACCTTCGACGGACAGCGTCGAATATCGCGACATCGTGCTCGACGATCCGGCCAGGCCCGTGCGTTGCGCGGTTCACAATCGCGATCATCTGCACGTCGGCCAGATCGTCGACGGCCCCGCCGCCATCACCGAATACGCCTCGACCACGATCATCTTCAAAGGCGATCAGCTGACCATGGCGCCGAGCGGCGAACTCCTCATCCGGATCAACCAGCCATGAACGCGCCACTGGACCGCAAGCGCCTCGATCCCGTCACGCTGGAAGTGCTGCGCAACGCGCTACCCGCCATCGCCGCCGAAATGGCGGTCGATCTGCAACGCACCTCGTACAACATGATGATCTACGAGGTGCAGGACTATTGCTGCGCCCTGCTCGACGCGGATGGTCGCCTGATCTGTCAGAACATCGGCGGCGTTTCGCACTTCGTCGCCGATCTCGGCGTCGTCATCAAGGACGCTGTGCAGCGCTTCGGCCGCGACGGTTTCAAGCCGGGCGACGTGCTGATCATGAATCACCAGCGCGTCGCCGGACAGCACCTCAACAACGTCTGCGTCTACACGCCATTCTTCTTCGAAGGCGCGCTGCAGGGCTTCGCCATCGTGCGCGCTCACTGGGTCGACATCGGCGGCATGAGCACAGGCACCAGCGCGCCGGGCCTCGTCAACGATCCGTGGATGGAAGGCCTGCAACTCGACCAGATCAAGATCTACGAAGCCGGCGTGCCGGATGAGAAAGTGTTGCGCATCATCCGCGACAACATCCGTTTCCCAGACGCCTCGATGGGCGATCTGCGCTCGCAGATGGCGGCCTGCAAACTCGCCGAACGCCGTCTCGAGGAATTGTTCGCCCGATACGGACACGACGTTCTGTTCGGCGCCGTCGAACGCATCTTCGACGAGACCGAGAAGAAATGCCGCCGCATCGTGGCGACGATTCCAGACGGTGTCTATGAGGCGGACTCGTTCCTCGACGCAGACGGCCCCGACAAGAACGACGTCATTCCGATCCGGGTGAAGGTCATCATTTCCGGCGAGGACATGACGATCGACCTGACCGGCTGTTCGATGCAGCGCAAGAGCGGCATCAACGGGCGCACGCTGGCGGCCGCCTACATCGCCTACAAGGGCCTTACCGGCCCGCTCGACAATGTCAACGAAGGCAGCTTCCGGGCGCTGAAGGTCGAGATTCAGGAAGGCAACTTCATGATGGCGCGCTATCCCGCGCCGATGGCGTCGTGGAGCCGCGGCCTGCCGACCGTTGTGGACACGATCCTGAAGGCGCTGGCGGGCGCGTTGCCGGACACGATCCCCGCAGCCCACATGGGCAATCTCGGCGGCTCGATGACCTTCTACGGCGTCGACGCCGTAACCGGCCGGCCCTATGTGCTGCAGACGATCGAGGGCGGCGGCTGGGGCGCGCGGCCTTATGAGGACGGCGTTTCGACCTGCGTGTCGGTGTGTCAGGGCGACGTGCGCAACTCGCCGATCGAGACCATCGAACTGAAAGCGCCGGTGCTGGTGGAGCGTCGCTCACTACGCGAGGATTCCGGCGGCCCCGGCAAATTCCGCGGCGGCCTGGGCATCCAGACGCAGATGACCAATCTGCTCGAAGGCAAGTGGAGCCTCAGCAACGCCGGCCGCCGCCAGTGTCCGCCGTGGGGCATCGCGGGCGGGCTGAACGGCCGCGCTTCGCTGAACTACATGCGCAAGGCAGGCGAAGCAGATCTGAAACCATTCGATCCGGTGCGAACGAACTGCACGCCCGGCACCAGCGTCATGGTCGCCACCGCCGGCGGCGGCGGCTGGGGCAACCCGCTCGACCGTCCGGCTGAAAAAGTCCATCTCGACGTTCTCGAGGA
>CANJEY010000285.1 GCA_947472615.1 Beijerinckiaceae bacterium | reverse complement strand
CGTCGCGGCGCGTGTCGGCGGTGCGGTGGAACGTCGCGAAGGATATTGTGACGGCGTGGGTCATCACCATTCCGGCTGCTGCGGCATTCGCGGCGCTGTTCTACGCCCTGTCAGGCCTCGGAGGTTGAGATGACGGCGAGCCCGGTTGCGACGAGTGCGGCGGGCGAAGGCGATGCGAGGCAGCAATACGCCGCGCTGCCGTATCGTTTCCATGACGGCGTCGAGATCCTGCTGATCTCGTCGCGCGAAACCAAGCGTTGGGTGCTGCCGAAAGGCTGGCCGATGAAGAGCCGGAAACCGCACGCCGCCGCCGCGCGCGAGGCCATGGAGGAAGCCGGGTTAGTGGGCAAGATGGACAAGCAGTCCGTCGGTTCCTACCACTATCACAAGCGGCTGAAGAACGGCGCGACTGTGGTGTGCCGCGTCGAGGTGTTCCCGATGCAGGTCGCCAAGGAGCGCAAGTCCTGGCCCGAGAAAGACCAACGCACGCGCCGCTGGTTTCCGTTGCATGAAGCGGCCGACGCGGTCGCCGAGCCGGAACTGGGCGATGTCATCAAGACGTTCGAGGGCCATTTGGCGCTGAAGCGCGCCCAGCCCAAGCGCAAGGCCGCGAAGGCCTGACGTTCATTTCCAGCCGATCTGATACGCCATCGCGCCCCAAGCCGCGAATGTCGTATCCCCCGACAGCGTGATGTCTTTGGAGTGCACCCACAGCGCCGGCTGCGCTGTGATCGGCGCCATGTAGGCGATGCCGGTCACGGTGTCGAAGATCTCCCGCACGATGGCGCGCCGTTTAGCATCGTCCATCTCAGCGGCGCTGGCTTTCGCCAGTTCGCTGAGACGCGGCACGCCGAAATAGTCCGTCGGGCCGGGCGAGAAGAAGAAGTCGAGCGTCGCCTGCACGTCGGCCACGCCGCCGCCGCCCCAGCCATTGACCAGCAGTTCGATCCTGCCTTTCGCCTGCTTGTCGCGATAGGCCGCAAAGGTGAGCGTATCGACCTTGGCCCGCACGCCGATCTCGCGCAGGCGGCCCGACAGGATTTCGCCCAGCCGTCCAGAATGCGCCGAGGGCGCCGTGATCTCCACATCGAAGCCGTTCGGATAGCCTGCTTCGGTGAGTAGCTTGCGCGCGCCGGCGAGATCGAACGGCGGCAACGGCGTCGCATAGTCGCAGCCGAGCTGGGCGCGGTTGCACATGGCTTCGGGTCTTGCGAGATCGGGCGCGGCCTTGCCGACGATCATCTTCGTCAGCTCGGGCGAATTGACCGCCATCATGATGGCGCGCCGCACGCGGGCGTCCTGCAATTCCTTGCGGCCGCTGCGTCCCGCCGCGTCGATCAGCAGATAGGACGAGCCGATCGGCGCGGTGACGGTGGTGGCGATGTTGGGCGACGACGCCAGATTCTCCGCCATGTCGATGGGGATGTCGCGCATCAGGTCGATGTCGCCGACCAGCATGGCCGCGCCGCGCGTGCCGGTGTCGAGCAACGGCACGACGTTGATGTTGCGCACCTGTCCGGCGTATTTCGCGTCATTGGCCTGCGGATAGGCGTCGCGCTTGGTCAGCGACAGGCCCTTGTTGAGATCGAGCCCGACGACCCGATACGGCCCCGTGCCGATGGGCGCGCGGCCGAATTCGAGCTTGTCCTTCAGGGCTTCGTGCACGTGCCTGGGAAAGATCGGCAGCACGTTGGGCGAGGCCAGCATGGCGAGATCGAACGGCGTCGGCCGCGCGGCGGTGATGCGCAGGCCGGTGTCTGACAGCTTCTCTGCCTTGGCGATCCACGAATAGTAATTCTTGAACCGCACATTGGTCTGCGGATCGAGCAGCCAGTTGATCGTGTAGACCACATCGTCGGCGGTGAATTTCCTGCCGTCGTGCCATGTCACATCGTCGCGCAGTTCGAACTCGAGCGTGCGGTCGTCGACGCGCTTCCACGACTTCGCCAGCAGCGGCGCGAAGCCCTTGCGCTTGGCGTCATAAACGATGAGCGTGTCGAACACGGCGTCGGACAGGAAATAGACTTCCGGCCGCGGGTCCATATAGGCGTCGAGCGAACCGACGGTCTGCGCCTGCGCGATGCGGACGGTGTCCTTGGCTTTCTGGGCTTGTGCGGACGGGGATAGGGCCAGAACGGATGTGATGACGAGCGCGCTGCGGATCAAGTTCATGTCGCCCTCCCTGCGGTCACTTGCGGATTCTCGTTGTCGTCGCCCTCGTGCTCCGAGACGGCCCTGCGGGCCTCCTCGGCATGAGGGTTTCTTGCAATTTGAGCCTCATGCTGAGGAGCTTGCGCAGCAAGCGTCTCGAAGCACGAGGACGAAGACGCTATTCAGCCGGCTTGGTCGCCTCGATCTGCCGCGCGTAGACATCCGACAGGCCCGGACCCTTGGGCGCAATGAAAAATCCGCCGCGCACGCCCGCATAGGCGTCGTTGGGGCTTGATGCGGGCGGCGCTTCGCCGTTCTCTTCAAAGGCCCGGACAGCGGCGAGCAAGCGGCGTCGCGCCACGACGATCATGCGGTCGCTCGGCGCGAGATGTTCGAGCGAGCGATCGGAGATCGACCCCATGCTTTCCGTCGCCATCTGGTCCTGCTGGGTGATGCCGACGATGCCCGAATAGGCTTTCTCCTTCTGCATTTCGCGGTCAACGAAATAATCGTTGTCCGGATTGGTGCGAGGACGATAGCGGCCGAACCAGCTCGAATCGTCCGGAAGGCGATCGTCGAAGCCGAGTACGAGGCCCATCGGCGGACCACCGGGCGAGCCGACGACGCCGGATTTCTTCACAAAGCCCGTGATCATCGTGTTCTCGTCGTCCATCGGCACCCAGGCGCGGGCGTAGATGTGCTTGCCGAACGGGCCGGACGGCGTGATCGTCCAGAACGGGAACATGAACTGGCCGATGCGCCAGTAGGTTTCGTTCTCCTGCGCCGGCCTATAGGCGCCGTACATCGCCCCCCACGGGGTTTCCTGCACCTCATATTCGGGCGCGCGGTGCATGGCCCCGAAGCGGCGTGGATCGTCGGCCGGATAGACCTCGGCCGAGCGCAATCCGCCGTGCAGGAAATCGACGTGCGAGGTGTCGATGTCGCCTTCCAGAGCCTGCAGCCAGTTGCAATGGCGCTGGATCATGTTGTGGTTGACCTGCTCGACCGGAACCATCGTGGCCTCGATCGGCGGCAGGGGCGGGGCCTCGCCCGGCCCCATGTAGGTCCAAACCATGCCGCAGCGCTCGGCGGCCTTGTAGGCCTTGGCCTTGACGCGATGCCTGAAGTCCTGATGCGGCGGCACGTTCGCCATGTCGACGCACTGGCCTGAGACGTCGAACTGCCAGCCGTGATAGGCGCAGCGGATGCCGCCCTTCTCGTTGCGGCCGAAGAACAGCGACGCGCAGCGATGCGGGCAGCGATGATCCATCACGCCCACCTTGCCGTCGACGTCGCGGAACGCGATCAGCTGCTCGCCGAGCAGCATGATCCGCACCGGCGCTGCGCCAGCGACCAGCTCGGTCGACTTGGCGGTAGGAATCCAGTAGCGGCGCATCAGCTCGCCCATCGGGGTTCCGGGGCCGACGCGGGTCAGAAGGTCGTTGTCGCGGGCAGAGGCCATGCGGGGCGTCCTCACGTGTTGCTTCTCCCCGGGCAATTAGCATCGTCTCCAAATGCCCGAAAGGGGCGTGCGGCGGCGCGTCGCTGCTTCCGGTTCGACAGTCCCGTACGGTGGCAAGCGGCAGCTTCAGCTTCAGCACGATGCCCGGCCTGCGCCCCAGGAGCGTGGCCAGTCAAACGCCGGGCCTGTTTTGCACCTTCGCCGTCAGTCGTAGATTTTCCGGGCGCGAGCCACGACGGCCGGTGAAACTGCCATCATACGGTCGATGACTCTGGCGGAATCGGGTCCGTTGATCGGGTTCACCGGCAGCGACAGGCGTTCGGACTCGGCCAGATAGGCCGCATCCGTCATCGTCTCGTCGAAGGCCTTGCGGATGACTCCGACAAGTTCCGGCGAGACGTCGCCCGCCATCACGAAAGGGCGGCCGAGTTCGTTGGAGACGTTCAGGAGATCGAGCGTATCGCGCTGTTCCTGCGTGGTGGCGAAGTCGTTGATCCAACGCGCGCTCTCCGGCATGTTGGCGGGGCGCGTGCGGGTAAACCGGACGAAGAGTTTCGCCTTGCCGGAGGAAACCCAGTCCGGAGCGATCACGGTGAACTCGCCGCAATCGCCTTCCAGTTCGCCGCGCTCGAGCGCGAGACGCGATTCCGAGCTGCCCGGATAGCCCATGATCAGCTTGATCGGCGCGTTGAAGATTTCGCGCAGCGTCGCGCTGCCCGTGTAGCTGAGCGAGCCCTTCGCGGTGGTGCCGACGATGAATTGCGGCCGCTTCATCAGTTCGTCCCAACTTCCGGGGCCGGCGTTCCCGTAGCCGTAGCAGACGGAGAAGGCCGGCGTGATCACTCCGATCCAGGCGAACTTGCGGAAATCGAGGTTCACCAGTTCGGGCTGCATCACCGATTGCGTCAGCACGCCGGCGTTCAGCGCCGCGATGACGGTGCCGTCCTTCGCCTGCGTGGTGACGAGGGCTCGCGCGGTGCCCATGTTGCCGGCGCTCGGCATGTTCTGCACGATCATGCTCGGCTTGCCGGGAATGTGCGCCGGCATGTAGCGCGCCAGCGTGCGCGCATAGGCGTCATGTCCGCCGCCCGGACTCGCGCCCACGATGATGGAAATGGTGCGGCCCTTGTAGAAATCGTCGGCAATCGCAGGCGTCGCCAGCGTGGCGACGAGGCAGGCGGCGAGCGCGCGCTTCGACATTCGAATTTCCTCCCGTGTCGCCGCGAAATGTGCGGCGCGTCTCCGACGTTGCGGATGATGGAATGATTGTCGGATGTTGTGCGCAAGCGCGCAACCCTCACGCTCGTGATTATGCGGGCTTCGAAAATCCGCTAATCAGACAGTCCTTTCCAATGGAGGTCGATATGTCGTTTTCAATGTCCCGGGCGACGCTGCCCGTCTATCCGGTCGTGCTGCAGGCTCTGTCGAACGTTCTCGACAAGGGCGAAGCATGGGCAGCCGCCAGGAAGGTCGATCCGGCCGTATTGCCGTTGACACGTCTCGCGCCCGACATGTTTGCGCTGGCGCGGCAGGTGCAGATCGCCTGCGATACGGCCAAGAACGGTCTGTCGCGTCTCGCCGGCGTCGAAGCGCCGCGCTACGAGGACGACGAGTCGACGATCCCGGAACTGAAGGAGCGGATCGTGAAGACCATCGCGTATCTCAAGACCCTGGACGGCGGGGCCATCGATGCGGCGGTCGACCGGACGATCAGGTTTCCGCTGGGGCCGCACAAGACGGCGGAAATGAAGGGCGTCGACTATCTGACGCAATTCGTGGCGCCGAACTTCTATTTCCACACTGTCGCCGCCTACGCGATCCTGCGCGCCAATGGAGTCGACGTGGGCAAAATGGATTATCTCGGGGCGATCCCGATCTCGATCAGCGACAATCCGAAGAGCTAGCGATCGCCCGTTCCGGCCGCGCGCCGCGCGCAGAGATCCATCGCCAGCAAACGAAAATGGCCGCGACTTGCGCGGCCATGATCGCTGTGCGGAAATGCGTCAGACGACGATCTTGCCGCCCTTCTGCTGGAACGGCCAGGTGCCGGGATTCGGCTGGTTGCGTTCCTTTTCGCGGCGTTCCGGGCCGGCCTTCGCGGAGCGGACCTCGACTTTCCAGGTGCGCTTCAGGGAGTCGCGGATGACATGGCTGGAGCGACCGACGCCGGAAATCTCTATCTCGCACTTGTCGCCATCCTGCAGCGGGCCGAGGCCGGCGTGGTTGGTGCCGCCCAGCAGCAGGTCGCCCGGCT
>CANJEY010000284.1 GCA_947472615.1 Beijerinckiaceae bacterium | reverse complement strand
TGCCGTAGGCGCCCGTCACCATGAACGAGAGGTCGTTCATGGCTTCCGCCATCGTCAGGCCTTCAACATACGGCCACGGCCAAAAACCGCGCTGCTCTGGGGCGACCTTGGGGTCCATGAAGGTTTCGAAGCGCACGTATTTCGCGCCCGACGTCGGTTTGGCGAGATCGACCAGCGCCTTCAGTGGGAAGCCCGTCCACGGCACGGTCATCGACCACGCCTCGACGCAGCGGTGACGATAGAGGCGTTCCTCGAGTGAAACCTTCTTCAGCAGGTCGTCGATGCCGAGCTCGAACGGCTTCTCGACCATGCCGTCGAACTTGATCGTCCACGGCCGCGTCTTCAGCGCTTCGGCGGCGCTGAAGATGCTCTTCGACATGCCGAATTCGTAGAAATTGTTGTAGCGGGCGTTGACGTTTTCGGGCGTCAGTTCGCGCTCGATCTTGTAGGTCTCGTTGCGCTTGGCCGGATACAGCGAGGCGGACGGATCTGCGGCGGCCTGCGCGTGCGCAAAGCGCGACGTCGCGGGCAGGATCGCGCCCGCGCCCAGCGCAGCGCCTGCGCTCAGCAAGGCGCGGCGATCGAGGAAGATCGACTCGGGCGTCGCGTCGCGTTCGGCGATTTCCCAGCCCTTGCGGCGGAAATAATGCATGGCTTTCTCCCTCGGCTTCGCGCCGTTCTATGGGCAAGCTAGGGCCGGCCCCGCATCACGGCAAGTCACGTTGCGGCGAGAAGAAATTGGTCTTTGCTCGCGCTTCCGGCATGCGGGCGTGCGCGAAACGTTGCGCTTGCGGTCAGCCGCGCAGCGGCCGGAACGAGGAGCCGCGATATTCATAAACCCGAGCGCCATCCTGATTGACGCCTGCTCCAAGCGTGAACACGAGGCCCCAGCCGGGCTTCGAGGTCGGCCGCTTGTCGACCGGCGTCGACGAATAGCGGATCACGTCGCCCGGATAGACGGGCCGCAGCCACCGCAGATTGGTGAAGCCGGGCGAGGGACCGCGCGGCGCAAGCGTTTCGCCGCGCGCGAGGGCGGCGTTCATCAATCCGTCGCGGGTGGCGATCATGCACTTCATGTAGGCGGCGGCTGTGTGCCAGCCCGAGGCTGCGAGCCGCCCGAAATGCGAACGCTGCGCCGCTTCGTCGTCGAGATGGAAGGGCTGCGGATCATAGGCGCGCGCGAAGGTCGTGACATTTTCGCGCGTGAATTCGTAAGCGCCGAGCTCCAGCGTCTGGCCTAGCACGATGTCTTCCAGATAACCCAGCACCGGCGCGGCGACGTCGCGCTCACCCATCGGGCTGGATTCAGCAGGCGGAGCGGCGGGGGGCTTTGCGTCTGGCTGTGGGGCCGCTTCGAATCTGCGGCGGCCGAACAGGTTGAAGCAGCGCTGGCTCATCACCAGTTCGCCGCGGTCGTTCATCACCTCGAACGTGACTTCGACGAGACCCATCTCGGGCCGCGACATGGAGGCGCGCGTCTTGCCGATGGTGGCGCGCACGCGCAGCACATCGCCAGGCAGCACCGGCTTCACCCAGCGGCATTCCTCGATCCCCGGCGCGCCGAGGCCGCTGGTGTCCGCCAGAAACCCGTCGCAATGCATGCGCATGGTCATGGCGGTCGTGTGCCAGCCGGACGCGCAGAGTTTACCCAGCATGGTCTTTGCCGCGCTCTCCTCGTCGCGATGCTGCGGCTGCGGGTCGAACTCGTTGGCGAACGCGATGACTTCGTCGCGCGTCACCCTGTATGCGCCGTATTCGAAGACCTGACCGGTCTGGAAATCCTCGAAATACCTCATGGCCGCACAGTCTCAGTTGGCGAAGCGGAAATGCAGCACGTCGCCGTCGGCGACGACATATTCCTTGCCTTCGAGGCGGAACTTGCCGGCCTCGCGCGCGCCGGCCTCGCCCTTGTGGGCGACGTAATCGTCATACGCGATCGTCTCCGAGCGGATGAAGCCCTTCTCGAAATCCGTATGGATGACGCCGGCCGCCTGCGGGGCGCGCGTGCCCTGTTCGATCGTCCAGGCGCGGGCCTCCTTGGGGCCGACGGTGAAATAGGTGACGAGATGCAGCAGCTCATACCCGGCGCGGATGACGCGGTTGAGGCCCGGCTCCACGAGGCCGACGGCTTCGAGATAGTCCTTCTGATCGTCGAGCGGCAGCACCGCGATCTCGCTCTCGATCTTGGCCGACACCACGACCGCGACCGCGCCTTCTTCCTTCGCCCGCTGGGCGACATTCGCGGAGAAATCGTTGCCCTTGTCGGCGGCGGATTCCTCGACGTTGCACACGTACAGGACGGGCTTCGACGACAGCAGGCCGAGGGAGGCGAACAGCTTGCGCTCGTCGGCCGAAACGTCGGCCGTGCGGGCCGGCTTGCCGTCGCGCAATTGCACGAGGCAGCGGTTCATCAGGTCGACGATTTCCTTGGCTTCCTTGTCGCCGCCCTTGGCTTTCTTTTCCATTGCGGTGACGCGCTTCTCGAGGCTTTCCAGATCGGCGAGCATCAGCTCGGTTTCGATCGTCTCGATGTCGCTGATCGGGTCGATCTTGCCTTCGACGTGGGTGATGTCCGAGTCCTCGAAGCAGCGCACCACATGCGCGATGGCGTCGCATTCGCGGATGTTGGCGAGAAACTGGTTGCCGAGGCCTTCGCCCTTCGAGGCGCCGCGTACGAGGCCGGCGATGTCCACGAAGGTGAGGCGCGTCGGGATGATTTCCTTCGAGCCCGCGATCGCCGCCAGCGACTCGAGACGCACGTCCGGCACCGCCACGTCGCCGACGTTCGGCTCGATCGTGCAGAACGGATAATTGGCGGCCTGCGCGGCCGCCGTCTGCGTCAACGCGTTGAAGAGGGTCGACTTGCCGACGTTCGGCAGGCCGACGATGCCGCACTTGAAGCCCATGAGATCATACTCTTTGAAAAGGTCGCGGCGGGTATGCGGCGTCGGGGTCGGAAACGCAAGGCCTGCGGCGATCGGCATTTCCCTTCCGGGCGTTCCGGCTCTATAGGGTCCGGCATGACCGATTCGACCTGCCCCTGCCGCCAGACGGCTTCGCTCCGTCTCCCCCTGTCCGGTTGCTGCGGACCCTATCTGGATGGCGCGCCCGCGCCGTCGCCCGAAGCCCTGATGCGGTCGCGCTACACGGCCTATGCGGTCGGCAATGTTGATTACCTGCACGATACGCTCGCCCCCGAGGCGCGGCACGATTTCGACCGCAAGTCGGTGACGCACTGGTCGAAGACCTCGCAATGGACGGGCCTCGACATCATCGGCACGGAAGGCGGCCAGCCAGGCGACCATGAAGGCTTCGTGGAATTCGTCGCGCATTTCGTCGCCGACGGAAAGGCGCAGGATCACCGTGAGCGTTCGCGTTTCCGGTTCGACCCTGAGGGCAAGCGCTGGTTGTTCGTCGAGCAGGCCAACCGCAAGACAGCCCCGATCGTGAAGGGCAAAGTGCCGGGCCGCAATGATCCCTGCACCTGCGGGTCCGGCCTCAAGTACAAGAAGTGCTGCGCCCTCAAGGCCGCCTGATCAGAGCACGCCGCGCGACAGCGCGCCGACGATGCAGGCCGCCGCCGCGAAGCCCATCACGGTGAACGTGCCGATCATGCCTGCCTGACGCAGGATCAGCTTCTCGGGCGTGCGTGATACGCCGAACGCGTGAACAACGCGCGCCGCCAGCAGCGCCGCGCCCAGCGCGTGCAACAGGAAGCGGCTGGTTCCGAGACTTTCGGCCAGACCAATCAGCAGTAGGGACAGTGGCGCATATTCGGCGAAATTGGCGTGCACCCGCATCCGTCGCAGCAGTTCGGAATTGCCGCCGTCGCCGATCGCCACCCGGGCGTCCTTCCGCACCGCGATCACCCGAAAGGCGAGAAACATGAAAACCGGCGCGAGCAGGCCAGCGTAGAGTGCCGTGATGGGCATATGTAAATCTCCATTACATTCGCCAATGTGACGCTTTCGGGCGAATTGTCCAGCTTCGCGTCGCCACTTGCGCCATGGGCTCACGCATCTTGTGCGGCGGGAAGCGCCGGGCTAGGCGTTGCGGATCGGAATGGCTTCAGGCGAGGCCAAGGAGCACAAATGAACCCGATGCGCGCCACTTTTCAGGCAGCAGCCTTTGCGTCCGTCCTCGCGGCCTCGGGCGCAGCCTTCGCCGATCCGGTCGAGGATTTCTACAAGGGCAAGACGTTTACGTTCGTCAGCGGCTATCCGCCGGGTGGCGGCTACGATTCCTACGCGCGCATCTTCGGCCGGCATTTCGGCCGTTTCCTGCCGGGACGTCCAACGGTTGTGGTGAACTCCATGCCGGGCGCGGGCTCGATGGTGGCGGCGAACTTTCTCTACAATTCCGCGCCCGCCGACGGCACGCAGATCGGCCTGTTCGGGTCGAGCGTGCTGACCGAACCGGCGTTCGGCAATTCGGGCGCGCGCTACGATCCGCTGAAGTTTTCGTGGATCGGCTCGATGGCGCAGGACGTGTCTCATTGCGGCATGTGGCAGGCGCCGGGCGTGCCGAAGACGTTCGCGGAAATGTTCACCACCAAATCCATCATCGGCGGCGGCGCGCCGGCGGCCGTCACCTATCAGCACCCGATGGTGCTGAAGCATGTGCTGGGCGTGAATATCGACGTGGTGGCCGGCTATCCGGGCTCGCGCGAAATCAATCTGGCGATGGCGCGCGGGGAGGTGAACGGCACCTGCGCGCTCTACACGTCGTCCATCAACACCCAGTACGCCGACGACGTGAAGAGCGGCCGCATGGTCCTCGTCGTCCAGATGGGAGCGAAGAAGATGAACACGTTCGGCGACATTCCGAGCGTCTACGATTTCGCCAAGACGGACGAACAGCGCCAGCTGCTCGACGCGCATTTCTCGACGATCGTGCTGGCGCGGCCGATCTCGGGCCCGCCCGGCATTCCGGCCGACCGGCTGGCGGCGATCCGCAGCGCCTTCATGGCGATGCTGAAAGATCCTGAGTTCCTCGCCGAAGCCAACAAGATCGGCGTCGAGATCGACCCGATGGATCACACCGAGGTGCTGGAGGTTCTCACCCGCGTATCGAAGATTCCGCCGGCTACGATGCTGAAGGCCGCGAAGGCGATGGAGAGGTAAATCCCCCGAAACGAGTTGCGTTTCCGTTTGGCCCATTGATATTCAAGTAGTAACATTCGGTTACGTCGTGGCGGAACACCAGCGCATCATATGGAGGCGGTTACCTTGAATCTTGTGTTGAAAATCATCGTCGCCAGCGCGATCTTGTTGGCTGCAGAGATGCCGGCGGTGGCGCAGGCAACTAGCTGTACTCAGCAATACAACATTTGCGCAGACCCCAATACTGCGGCGTCCCGGAACTTCAAAGGCGACCGGGCAAGTTTTTGTAACAATCTTCGAAGTACATGTCTCAAGACAGGCAACTGGAAGACCGGCATTGCTGATCTTAAAGGATTGAAACGCGAATGATGGCTTTTCGCGGCTAGCTCACCTCTGCCCCGTTTGCGCCTTAGCACGCGCTCGGCCACGACACGCAGGTGCGGTCAGGCCTTGTCGGCCTTGGGGCCGGGCTTCTTCACATCCCCGAAGCCCGCCGCCTCCATGACGAGGTGGACCTTGTTCTGAAAGCTGGCGTCCTGCCCGTCCGCCAGCAGCGATGCGTTGCGCGCCACCGCGTCGCAGAGCGCGTCGACCCATCCTGTTTCGGATTTGGCGAAATCGTTCAGCACATAGGAATGCACCAGCGCCTTGTCGCCCGGATGGCCGATGCCGAGCCGGACGCGGCGGTAGTTCTGGCCGATGTGGGCGGTGATGGAGCGCAGCCCGTTATGGCCGGCGTCGCCGCCGCCGGTCTTGATGCGCAGTTTG
>CANJEY010000283.1 GCA_947472615.1 Beijerinckiaceae bacterium | reverse complement strand
GCAGCAGGAGTTCGGGCTTTTCGAGCAGCAGTTTGCACAGCGCCACGCGGCGGCGCTCGCCGCCCGAGAGCTTGCTGACTTCCCAGTCGTCGGGCGGGCAGCCGAGCGCGTCCATGGCCTGCTCGACCTGCGAATCGAGATCCCACAGGCCCTGCGCCTCGATCTCGTCCTGCAGCTTGGTCATCTCGTCGGCGGTCTCGTCCGAATAATTCATGGCGAGATCGTTGTAGCGGTCGAGAATGTCCTTCTTGGCCTTGACGCCGAGCATGACGTTGCCGCGCACATCGAGGGTCTCGTCGAGCTGCGGCTCCTGCGGCAAATAGCCGACGCGTGCGCCTTCCGCGACCCAGCCGTCGCCGGTGAATTCGGTGTCGAGCCCCGACATGATGCGCAGCAGCGTCGACTTGCCGGAGCCGTTGACGCCCAGAACGCCGATCTTGGCGTCGGGATAGAAGGACAGATGGATGTTCTCCAGCACCTTCTTGCCGCCCGGCCAGGTTTTGGTCAGGCCCTGCATGTGGTAGATGAATTGCCGCGCCATGGGCGAAAGATCTCGCTGCCGTCGAGTGGAAGGATAGGGAGAAGCTTCTAATCGCGCGGACCCGGAAGGTCCAGACGAAACCCCGTGACGATTGCTGGTGCAGCCACAAGGGCTGTGACGTTTTTGACGAACTGGAGTTTTCCGACCGGAAAATGGCTGCCGATCCCGCCAGACTGCGCTTTGTGGCGCTGGACTTCCTGCGCTTCACGAGTGCGCTCGGGATCGTGCTCTTTCACTATGAGACGGCGCTCTACAATCCGCCGCCCGGATCCATCCGCCTGTTCGTCAATTTCGACGCGGGCGTCGATTTCTTTTTCGGGCTCAGCGGTTTTGTTCTTTATCACGCCTATGGCCATCGGGTTGCGTCGCTCGATCAGGTCGGCACGTTTCTACGCCGGCGGCTCGCCCGGATCTATCCGCTCCATGTGGCGATGCTGCTGGCTGTCGCGACGGCGACGACTATTGCGGCGATCGCGGGCTTTCACGGCGCACAGGGCTTTTCATGGTCGGGCGTCATTCCCCGGCTGCTGCTGCTCAACGCGTGGTCTGTTTCCGACAAGTTGTATTCCTACTACAACGACGTTTCGTGGACGCTCAGCGTCGAACTTGCGCTGTATCTGGCGTTTCCGGCGCTGGCGGCGTTGCTGAACAGAAGCCTGGCGGGCGCGGTTCTGCTCTTGGCGGTCTGCGTTGCGGCGCTGGAGGTCGCGTCGCTGGTGTGGAATGTCCATTGGTTGCGGTTGAGCTTCAACTTTGGCGTTCTGAGGGGCTTTCCGTCGTTTCTGGCCGGCATGTGCATCTGCCGCGCCCTGCCGATGGCAATGAAGGTCTGGCGGCCGGGATGGGTTTGGGGCGTTCTGGCGGGTCTGTCGTCTACCGGCCTGCTGTTTTTCGATGCGCCGCGGGAACTGATCCTGTTGGCGGCTCTGGGAACCATCTTTACTGTTGCGTCGTGCGAGATGGCTTCACCCCCAAGCGGGCGGATTGCGCGCATCCTGTCGACGTGTGGAAACTGGTCGTTCGCTGTTTACATGTCGCATGTCTTCATCGGCATGGCGTTCTTCTGGACCACGAGGCTTCTGATCCCGGACCTGATACCGCCCCTGCTTCGCGGGGCTCTGTCGCTCATCTGCGTGATCGTCTTCGCCCAGTTCTCCTTTCACTGGTTCGAGACGCCGATGTTGCGGCTCCTGTCCGGACGAGGGGCCGCTTCGGCGGTGGAAAAGCCCTGACGATGCGTCATCCCAGCGGCTGGCCCGCTACCAAGCGTTTGGCGCGCGTGTTAAAGCGGGAGCGTTTCCCGCTCCGAAAATTGCCCCAGTCTGCTGATTTTCCTGCGCCGCGCTGACGGCCTCCCTACCGGACTGCCGCATCGCCCGCGAAATTCGCGAACACGTTCTGGAGAAATGCGTTGGCCGAACCGCACGTCATGTCATCCGAAACCCGTCCCGCTGGCGAGGCGACGACACAATCCATTTTCGCCAGTGACCGTCCTTCGGCGGCCGAGGCGGCGGGGCTTGCGGATTTGCTTGCGCCGGTCGCGGCGTTGCTGGCGCATCCGCGCGCCGAGGCCCCTTTCACGGTCGGGCTGTTTGGCGGCGCTGGCGGCGGCAAAAGCTCGGCGATGCAGGCGTTGCTCGACCGGGCGCAGACGTTGGGCGGATCTTTCCGGCTGGTGCGAGCGCGCATCGACGCCACCTCGGTCGGGGCCGATCCGACGGCGGCGATCGCGGCTCGCATTTACGACGCCCTCTGCGCCGTTGGGCCAGACGGCACGTCGTTCGCCGCGCTGGCGCAGGACAGCGCGCATGCCGGCCGCGATCCGCTCGCGGTGGCGCAGGAGGCTTCCGAGCGGCTTGGCGACACGAAACGCAAGCTCGACACCGAGCGTCTGTCGCTCAACGAACTTGACGGCCGCCGGGCGCGGCTGGTGGAGACCGTGCTGTACGATTCTGCCGGCTCCCGCATCGAATCCTTCGCGAGGGCGAACCGGGCACGCATCGAAACCCGGCTGAAATCGTTCGGGTTCTTCTCGAACGATCCGGTCGCGACTTACAAGGATCTGGTCCGTGACGTCTACGAAAGCGGCGGCGTCATGGGCCGGGTGGGGGTGTTTTTCCATTCACTCTGGGCGTTTCGGGGTCAGACCAAGCTGATCGTCTGGGCGATCCTGCTGTTTCTGGCGTCTTGGGGGCTCGAACACCTGTTCGTCACGCGTGAGGCATGGGTCGGCTGGCTGCAGGCGACCGGCGGCGAAAAGCTCGCCCCGAGCATCGACCTGCTCAACGGCAACATTGGCCTGCTGACTGGCGCGTCGCGCATCGCGTTCTGGGGCGGCGTGCTGGCGCTCGTGGTTGTCGTTTTGCGCGCGCTGCGGTTCACGTTGCCAGTGCAGAGGGGCGTCTCCCCGCTGCGCGGCGATATCGAAACGCGCCGCCGCGAACTCGATGGGCTAATCGCGCTTCAGACGCGCCGGGTCGATGCGCTGAGCGCGGAATCGGAGGCGCAGGCGCGCCGGGCCGAGGAGGCCGAGCGCCGCGTCGGCGCGGGGACGTCGGCCACGCCAGTCGTGGCGGAGCATCCATTCGAGGAGGCGGGCGCCAGCAAGGCGACACGCGCGGCGCGCGCCTTCATCGCTTCCGTCAGCCGGGAAATCGTCGCCGCCAGCGGGCGTGCGCCGGGCCGGTTGGTGCTGGCTGTCGACAATCTGGATCGCGTGCCGGCTGGCCGCGCGGCGGACGTCGCCCAGGCGGTCCATGCGCTCGGCGCCCGCGCGGGCTTCGTGACCGTGCTGGCCTGCGACGCTTCTCGAGTCTGGGCCGGCAACCGGACGGAAGCGCAGCGGCAGGTGCAGGTTCCGCTGAACGTCGATGCGGCGCGGTTGGCTGATATGACCGCCGGTTCCGCCACGCTCGATGCTCTGCTGACGGAGGAAGAGGAGCGGTTGCTCGGCGGCCTGAACGCTGTTTTCGCCGCGACGCCGCGCGCCGCCAAGCGGTTGCAGAATCTTTATCGGCTCGCCCGTTGTCATTCGGATCGGCGCGAGGCGCTCGTGTTCCTGCTCGCGGTCGACATCAACGGCGACGAGGGCGAGCGGCGTCGCGTGTTGGAGGTTGCGGCGGCGGGTCAGGCTGATTTCGACGCCGGATCGCGTCTGGTGTCGGCGCTTGACGCGTCGAGGGCGTCTGCAGGCGATCTCTCCGCCGCGCTCCCGGTCGCGCGGATTTATTCGTCGAGCGCTGCCTGACCCCTCAGAACCGTCGCCAGAGCGCGGTGACATAGCCGCGTTCAACGCCCGTGTTGACGCCGAACACGCTGGCGAACGCGCCTGCTTGCATAGACCAGCCCGGGAAGACCTCGTACACGACGCTCGCTTGCAGCTTGTGTGACCGCCAGTGCGGCAGTGCGCCGTGAGGCTGCCCGAAAATGTTGAAACTCTGCGCCAGCAGCAGAACGCTGGACCACGGCCGCAGGCCGATCGTCGCGTCAAGGCGCATCTCGTCGCGGATTTGTCCGCCGAAGTGTCGATAGGCGGCCTGTATGTCGACGAACGCCGGGACCGAAAACGCGTCGAACCGCGCCCCGTAGAGAAGGCGCAGGTCGGCGCCGGCGGAATTGTTTCGCCAGATCGATTCAGCCACATTCGGCGCGATAATCGTGGTCTGCGCCGACACGACTTGCGCGCCCCCGTCCAGCAACCTCACGCGCGCTCCCGCCTGCGATGCGCCTGCGCCGCGCCCCGAGCGTTCGGGAGGCCCGCCGCTCCAGACAGATTCATATGTGGGCGATGCGATGGCGGTCAGCCACTCGGTGACGCCGTATTCGCCGTAGGCCGAAATTTCCAGCTTGCGATAGCCCAGCACTGGAACAACCCGTCCAGCCGCATCGAAAGCGCGGGTCGAATCCGTGAAGGTCGAGGTGACGATGATCTGTCCCGCGCCCGGCGCTTCCATGAATGCGCCCGCGCGCGCGGCGTGAAAGCCGGCGCAGGTCCACAACGCAAACATACAAACGAAATGACGCAACACGCGACGCGCCCCCCGCACGCGGCAATCTCTCATTCTGGCTGAACTGGCTGCGGACGCAATGGCGAAGCTGGAGTCTTCAACCGAACGCCACATTGCCAAACCGGCGCGGCTCCGCCATGGTCCGGCGCTTTCCGGCGATCCGGCCTTTGGGTTGGGGCCGGACAAAGACCGATGGCGGACCAATGACTTGTCTCGACCTTGCGGCGCTCGACGCAACGCCGCTGCAACGCGATCCGTACGAATTTCTGATCGTTCCGAATTTCATCGAGCCGTCCGCCTTTGCGGCCGTGTCGAAAGATTTTCCGGACGTGCCGGGGCCGGGCTCGCATCCGCCCGGGGAATTGTCGATCCGTGGCAAGTTCGCCGATCTGATGCGCGATCTCGACGGCGAGGCGTTCCGCCGCGCCATCGAGGCGAAATTCAGCATCGATCTCACCGGCCGTCCGACCATGTACACGGTGCGTGGCTACGTGCGTGCGCGCGACGGCGAGGCGCACACGGATTCGAAGACCAAGATCATCACCGTGCTGCTCTACATGAACGAGGGCTGGGAGGCCGATGGCGGCCGTCTGCGCATTCTGCGCGATCGCGACTCGCTCGATGATCCGGTGGCGGAAGTTCCGCCCAATGGCGGCACGCTGCTGGCGTTCCGGCGATCCGAGAATTCTTGGCACGGCCACAAGCCGCACGAGGGCCGGCGGCGCGCGATCCAGCTCAACTGGGTGACGGATCAGGACGTGGTCGACCGCGAGCAGGGGCGCCACCGCTTTGCGACCCGCCTCAAGAAGTTACGCAACGCGATCTTGCCACGCCGCGACGGCTGATCGTCAGACGGCTTTCGACGAAACGGGCGCAGGCGCTTCGGCCGTTGCTGCAGGCGCGACGCGGGGCAGAGGCTTTCGCCACGGCGGCGCCTTGAACCAGCTGGTGATGCGCGCCGCCGCGATCAGGATCGCCATGCCGAGCAGATTGACCAGCAATTGCGTGAGGAACGTGCGGCCGATCTCGTCGAGCAGGACGCCGAGAATCTGCGCCGCCACGAGGCCGGTGAGGAAGACCGCCAGCGTCTGCTGCCCGACCTGACGGGTGAGTTCCGCCACGGGTCCGGTGAGGTTCTTGCCACGCTCGCCCGCCAGCACATAGGCGAGATAGACGGTCGACATGAAATGCGCGTAGCGCAACGGGCCGTAGTCGGTCTTCTGAATCCACCAGTGCGAAAGCCCGTCGTGGATGTCGCCCAGAGCGGGCGCATAACCCCAGCCCGCGTAACAATCGAAGCCTCCCTGACACGACACCGGCAACGCAAGGACG
>CANJEY010000282.1 GCA_947472615.1 Beijerinckiaceae bacterium | reverse complement strand
CATTGCTTTGATCGCTGGTTCCGCCACGGCTTCGTCGCTCACCTGCTCCAGACCGACACGCCCGTGTACGAGGGCCGCCGCGACAAGGAACGCGCCGCAGAAGCCGGCCGAATCCTCATCGGTCGGCACGGCGCGGTTGAGCGAAAACGTGTGCAGGTCGGCTTCCACCATGTCGATTTCCCAATGCGACCGGCCACCCTTCTTCACCGCTGCGACAGTTGTGTTGATCATCGCGTGGGCGGGCGTGCAGGCCGGAATGTCCTTCACGCCCGGCGCCTTCTCGAGCTCGTAGGGATTGCCGAGAAATTCCATGACGGCCGACAGTTCGCGATCTTCCGGATCGACGACGGCGTGCAGGAAGCCGAGCGGAGCCTCGATCACTTCCGGGTCGGACTTAAATCCGCGTTGCGCCAGCAGCACGGCCTCGATGCCGTCGCGCGCGCCATGGCCGGAGTGCAGCCCCTTCGCCATTGTGCCCATGTTGCGCCGGAAGCCGCCCGAACTGCACGTCGCGATCCCGATCGCCATCGCGGTCGCGTGCTGGTCGAGCTTGAGCAGACGCGAACAGGTGAACGCCGCCGCGATCGGCCCGACGAGGCCCACATGCCACCAGCCACGATGGGTGGGGCCGCGCTGCTGCTTGCGCTTGGCGTCGATGAGGCGTGTGAACTTTGCCCCCGCCTCGTAGCCGATCACCAGCGCATCCAGGACGTCCCGGCCCGACGCTCCGGTGCGCTCCGCCAGCGCCAGCAGCGCCGGAACCGTATGGGTGGCCACATGAAAGCCTTCGTCATAGTCCATGGAATTCGACAACGAGCCATTGACCATGGCGGCGAGCGGAGCCGTCGTCTTAAAACCACAGCCGATCACCGTCGAGGTCGCGGCCGCTCCCTGTCCGGCCTCCCGCACATAGCCGGACAGGATATTGCCGATGGGTCGGTGCGCGGCAGCCAGGCTGACGCCGATCGTGTCGAGCAGCACCCGCTTGGCGAAATGACCCGTCGACGGCGGAATGGCGCTGGCCGGCGTATCTACGAGAAAGCCGACGAGCTTCCGGGTAATACCGGGACTGATCTGTGAATCATCCGCCATGTCGTTCCTCCTATGTTGTTGTTCCTCTTTTAATCGAGGATGCGCGCCCAGTCACGCGTCCCATCGTCGCCTCCAAGCCGGAACATTCGCCAAAACAGCGCACTGAATTACCAGAAGCGCGACGGAGAATTCCACTTAGTCGTGCGGTTCAGTTAGCACTCTCGAGAGGTTGCTGATTTTCGGAACGCAAGCGCCAGTGTGGCATTTAAGCCAGCATCACGAGCTTGTTCTTGTCGAATCGACATACGCGCACATTTGTTGATCCGACAGCTTGAGGAATGCACATCGTGCACAATGTTTTGATAGGCTACGCTCTACGGAAACTAAAGCGAATCGGCTTACATTCGCGTCAGAAGCGTTGTTGCAGGCAATCTTTGCTGGCGTGGGCGGTGCATCCCGTCCGGTCTGTGAAGGCATAGGACGCGGTCTTCCGCGTGTGGCTGACGACTCATGGAGCAATTATGGCGCTCGCTTCGGACTTTCTGACACGTTATTCCTCCGGCTACGAAAGCCGCCGCGACCAGGAAATGTCGATAGACGAATTTCTGGACGCTTGCCGCACCGATCCCGGCATGTACGCAAGCGCAGCCGAGCGACTGCTCGCCGCGATCGGCGAGCCGGTGGTGATCAATACCGTGAAAGATCCGCGCCTCGGGCGTATCTTCATGAACCGCACGATTCGCACTTATCCGGCCTTCGCCGAATTTTACGGCATGGAAGATACGGTGGAGCGCATCGTTTCCTACTTGCTTCACGCTGCTCAGGGACTCGAGGAGCGCAAACAAATCCTTTACCTGCTCGGCCCCGTCGGCGGCGGCAAGTCGTCGCTCGCCGAACGGCTCAAGCAGTTGATGGAAGCTCGGCCGATCTATGTTCTCAAGTTTGGTTCGGAGTTGAGCCCCGTTTTCGAATCTCCCCTCGGTCTGTTCGACCCGGTCACCATGGGAGAAGAGCTGGAGCGTGAGTTCAAAATTCCGCGCCGCCGACTCACCGGGCTTATGAGCCCTTGGTGCCTGAAGCGCCTCGATGAAGCCGGCGGAGATCTGAAGAAATTCCGCGTGGTCAAGCTCATGCCGTCGCGGCTTCGGCAGATCGCGGTGTCCAAGACCGAGCCCGGCGATGAAAACAATCAGGACATCTCATCGCTCGTCGGCAAGGTCGACATCCGCAAGCTTGAAACCCTGCCGCAGCATGACCCTGACGCCTACAGCTATTCGGGCGGGCTCAATCGCGCCAATCAGGGCGTGCTCGAATTCGTCGAGATGTTCAAGGCGCCGATCAAGATGCTGCACCCGCTGCTGACGGCGACGCAGGAAGGCAATTACATCGGCACCGAGAACATCGGCGCGATCCCGTTCACGGGTCTCGTACTGGCGCATTCCAACGAGGCCGAGTGGAATACGTTCAAGACCAACAAGAACAACGAAGCCTTCATCGACCGCATTTATCTGATCAAGGTTCCGTATTGCCTGCGCGTCTCGGAAGAGCAGCTGATCTACGAAAAGTTGATCAAGCATTCGGAGCTGGCCTCTGCGCCCTGCGCGCCAGCCACACTGGAAATGCTGGCGCGATTCTCGGTCATGTCGCGCATGCGGGAACACGAGAACTCCGGCCTGTTTTCCAAGATGCGCGTGTATGATGGTGAAAGCCTTCGCGAAACCGACCCGAAGGCCAAAAGCCTGCAAGAGTACAAGGACGCGGCCGGACAGGACGAAGGCATGGACGGAATCTCGACGCGCTTCGCGTTCAAGATTCTCGCCTCGACCTTTAACTTTGACCCGACCGAGATCGGCGCCGATCCGGTGCATCTGATGTATGTGCTCGAACAGGCGATCCGGCGCGAGCAGCCTGGCGCCGAGATCGAGAAGCGCTACATCGAGTTCATCAAGGCTGAACTGGCGCCGCGTTATGCCGAATTCATCGGCCACGAAATCCAGAAGGCCTATCTGGAATCCTATAACGATTATGGCCAGAATCTCTTCGACCGCTACGTCAGCTATGCCGACGCGTGGATCGAGGATGTGGACTTCAAGGATCCCGACACCGGCCAGCTTCTGGACCGCGAGCTTCTCAATCAGGAACTCACCAAGGTCGAGAAAGCCGCCGGCATCGCCAACCCGAAGGATTTCCGCAACGAAGTGGTGAAATTCTGCCTGCGCGCGCGGGCCGCAAACCACGGCAAGAATCCGTCATGGACGAGCTATGAGAAGATTCGCGAAGTCATCGAGAAGCGCATGTTCAGTCAGGTCGAAGACCTGCTGCCCGTCATCAGCTTCGGCTCAAAGCGCGACAGCGACACCGAGAAGAAGCATGCGGACTTCGTGCTGCGGATGATGGCGCGCGGCTACACGGAGCGTCAGGTCCGACGCCTCGTCGAATGGTACATGAGGGTCAAGCAGTCGGCCTGAGATCAGAGGCTTTAATGAACATTATCGACCGAAGGCTCAACCCCAGCGGGAAGAACCTTCCAAATCGGCAACGCTTCCTGCGCCGTGCGCGGCGCATCGTTCGCGAGGCCGTGCGCAAGGCGAGCGGAATGCGTGGCATCCGCGAAATCGACGAAGCGGGCGTCGTCGTCATCCCCGCGACCGGCATCGACGAACCGGCGTTCCAGCTGGGCAAGGATGGATTCCATCACCCGGTGTTTCCGGGCAACAAGGAATTCGTCGAGGGCGACCGGCTGCCGCGTCCGGGCGGCGGCGGCCGGGGCGGCCGTGGCTCGAACGCAGGCGAAGGTTCGAGCGAGGACGAGTACAAGGTCGCGCTATCGGCCGAGGAGTTTCTCGAGTTTTTTCTCGAGGATCTCGAATTGCCGGACCTTGAGCGCCGCAAGCTGTCGACAACCGAAAGCGAAGGCGTGCGACGCGCCGGATATGCGGTGGCGGGCTCGCCATCGAATCTCTCCGTCACCCGCACCATGCGCAATTCGCTATCGCGCCGCATCGCCCTGAAGCGCCCGCGCCCAGACGATGTCGCCGAAGCGGAAGCGACGCTCATGGAGGCCGAAGCCCGGGGCGCGGACGAGGCGGAGATTGCGACGTTGCGGGCCGCCCTCGCAGCGCTGCAGCGCAAGACGCGCACCATTGCGTGGATCGACCCGATCGACATTCGCTACCGGCGGTTCGAGCCGGTGCCGCGCCCCACCACGCAGGCCGTCATGTTCTGCCTGATGGACGTCTCCGCTTCGATGTCCGAATCCATGAAGGATCTGGCGAAGCGGTTCTTCATGCTGCTCTATGTGTTTTTGAAGAAGCGCTACAAGAAGGTCGACATCGTCTTCATTCGCCATACCGACGAAGCGAAGGAAGTCGATGAGGACGCCTTCTTCAATTCGACGGAGAGCGGCGGCACGCGCGTGTCGACAGCGCAGCGGGAAATGATGCGCGTCGCGAAGGAGCGCTATTCGCCCGACGCCTGGAACATCTATGTGGCTCAGGCCTCGGACGGCGACAACGAAACGCGCGACAACGCCACGTCGGCGTCGATTCTTGTCGAAGAAATCCTGCCGATCAGCCAGTATTACGCCTATCTCGAAGTCGCGGAACCCGGACACGGCTCGTCACAATCATCTCTGTGGCGCGCCTATCAGGATCTGCACGATGCGCGCATCGCGCAACGTCGTGTGACGTCGCGTGAGGAAATCTATCCGATCTTCCGTGAATTGTTCAGCAAGGATGCTGACGTGCGCAGGGGCGGCGAGTGACCGAATATCTGTTCAACGGCGACGACTGGTCCTACGACACGATCCAGCGCATTCACGACGCCGTTGCGGAGGTGGCGCTCGGCGAATTCGGGCTGGACATCTATCCCAACCAGATCGAGATCATCACGTCGGAACAGATGCTGGACGCCTATGCGTCGACCGGCATGCCGATTTTCTATCATCACTGGTCGTTCGGGAAGCACTTCACACAGCAGGAAACGCTCTACCGCAAGGGCATGATGGGTCTTGCGTATGAGATCGTCATCAACTCGAACCCGTGCATTTCCTACGTGATGGAGGGCAATTCGGCGACGATGCAGACGCTCGTGATCGCGCACGCGGCGTTCGGGCACAATCACTTCTTCAAGAACAACCAGACCTTCAGGGACTTCACCGACCCGGCCGGCATTCTCGATTATCTGAAGTTCGCGAAGGCCTATATCGCGCGGTGCGAAGAGAAGTATGGCGCGCCAGCGGTCGAACGCCTGCTCGACGCCGCGCACGCGCTGCAGGGACAGGGCGTCCATCGCGCCGGACGCCGCCGGCAGCTCGATCTGCGCGCGGAGGAATCCCGCCAGCGCGAGCGGCGCGAATATGAGGCGCAGATTCACAACGAATTATGGCGCACGCTTCCTGCAACGCCCGGCAAGACGCAAACACCGGATCAGGCCCGATTGCAGGCGATAGCGTCGCGCCTCGGTCTGCCGGAAGAAAACATCGTCTTTTTCCTTGAGCGGCACGCGCCGAAACTGGCGCCCTGGCAACGCGAGATTCTCCGCATCGTGCGGCTGATCGGCAATTATCTCTATCCGCAACGCCTGACCAAGGTAATGAACGAAGGCTGCGCCACCTATGTGCACTACCGCACCATGGAGCGCCTGCACGAAAAGGGGCGCATTACCGACGGCGCCTATTTCGAATTTCTCACCTCGCACACCAATGTGGTGATGCAGCCGGGCTTCGATCATCCTGCTTATTCGGGCATCAATCCATACGCGCTCGGCTTCGCCATGATGCGCGACATCGAACGCATCGCCACGAAGCCCACCGACGAAGATCGCGAATGGGCTCCGGACATCGCCGGCCGTGGCGACGTCTTCGGCGTGCTAAAGGATGTCTGGGCCAACTTCCGCGACGAAAGTTT
>CANJEY010000281.1 GCA_947472615.1 Beijerinckiaceae bacterium | reverse complement strand
GAACGCGGATTCGTGACCGAGGGCGCAGCGACGAACGCGTGGATCATCACCCGGGACGGCATCGTGGTCACACGCCAGATCGACCATTCGATCCTGCGTGGCGTCACACGCACGACACTTATCGATGTCATCGGCCAGATGGGTCTGCGATTGGAGGAGCGGTTGTTCACGATCGAGGAGGCTCGGGGGGCGGCAGAGGCCTTCGTGACGGGGGCCACGGCTATCGTTCTGCCGGTCGTGTCGATCGACGGCAGAGCGATCGGCAGCGGCGTTCCCGGCGAGCGGACGCTGATGTTACGCGCGGCGTTCCACGACGTCGCTCGGCGAACTTAAGCGCTGATCAACCGCGTTTCGCAACTCGCTCGCCAGACTATATGCCGCGTGGCTATGGCGCGGTCCTTGCGTATAAACAAACAAGTCCCATCTAGCGAAAAGACGGGACCAGAGTGGAACTGACGGCGGAGCGGGCGATATCGGGAATTGCCCTGCTTCGAAGCTACAAAATCCCCAAAAGCAGAAAGAAGGAATAGAAAATGGCGGCCGAACGCACCCAGAACCTGCAGGACGCATTTCTCAACTACGTCCGCAAAAACAAGGTTCCCCTGACGATTTTCCTCGTCAACGGCGTCAAACTGCAAGGCGTTGTGACCTGGTTTGACAATTTTTGCGTTCTTTTGCGCCGGGACGGCCATTCGCAGCTCGTCTACAAGCACGCGATCTCCACCATCATGCCGGGTCAGCCGATCCAGATGTTCGAGCCGGTTGACGAACCGGGCGGCCCCGTTTGAGCCGTCGCAAGAAGTCCGTCGAAGCGCCGGTAACGGACGCCGCGCCGGATTTCGAGGCGCCGGACCTGAAGGCCGGCGAGTCCGCTCACGCGATCGTGATCGGCCCCTATGTGCGCGAGCGCGCGCCTGATCCGCTTGCGCCGGGACGTCCGGCGGCGATTGGGCGCACGAACGCGGCGCGGCTGGAAGAGGCGGTGGGGCTCGCTCGCGCCATCGACCTCGAAATTGTCGGATCGCAGATCGTGACGTTGTCGCAACTGCGGCCCGCCACCTATCTGGGCAAGGGCAAGGTCGAGGACATCGCGGCGCTGGTAAAGGAAACCGGCGCCGAACTGGTGATGATGGACTGCGCGCTCTCGCCGGTTCAGCAGCGCAATCTCGAAAAGGCCTTCGCGGCGAAAGTGATCGACCGCACCGGTCTGATCCTCGAAATCTTCGGCCGCCGCGCCCGAACGCGCGAGGGATCGCTGCAGGTCGAACTGGCGCATCTCGCCTATCAGCGCTCGCGGCTCGTGCGATCATGGACCCATCTGGAACGCCAGCGCGGCGGCTTCGGGTTTCTCGGCGGCCCCGGCGAAACACAGATCGAGACTGACCGACGCCTCATTCAGGAGCGCATCACCCGCATCGAGAAAGAACTCGAAGGCGTCAAGAAAACGCGCGGCCTGCATCGCAAGAGCCGACAGGATGTGCCGTATCCGGTGGTGGCGCTGGTGGGCTACACCAACGCAGGCAAGTCGACGCTGTTTAACCGGCTGACGCGCGCCGACGTGCTGGCGCAGGATATGCTGTTCGCCACCCTCGACCCGACGCTGCGGGCGATCAAGCTGCCGCATGGGGCTAAGATCATGCTGTCGGATACGGTTGGATTCATTTCCGATCTGCCGACCATGCTGGTCAGCGCCTTCCGGGCGACGCTGGAAGAAGTGATGGAAGCCGACGTCGTACTGCATGTGCGCGACATTGCGCACGACGACGCCGAGGCGCAGGGCGAGGACGTGCGGACGATCCTGCGCGATCTCGGCGTCGACCCCGACGATCACCGCCGTCTGGTGGAGGTCTGGAACAAGCTCGATCTGCTCGACGACGCGCGCCGCGAGGCGATGGCCAATGCCGCGAAATTGCGCGGCGACGAGGCGCGTCCTTACGTGGTGTCGGCAGTGACCGGGGAGGGGATCGACGCCCTGCTCGCAGGCATTGAGGACCGGCTTTCGGTCGGCCGGCTGCGCTATGTGGTCGATGTCGAGGGCGCCGACGGGCAGGGGCTCAACTGGCTCTATGAGAACGCCGAAGTGATGAGCCGCGACACAGGCGCGGATGGCGTCGCAAGGCTGATCGTCCGGCTCACGCCCGAGCGTCTTGAGCGGTTGCTGCGGAGGTTCCCGTCTGCGATTCCGGAGGCCGAGGCGCGCCCGAAACCACGGCGCCGCAAGGCCAAGGCCTGATCAGCCCGCGGTCTTCGCCTCGTTCCACAAAGCATCCATCTCGTCGAGCGTGGCGCTCTCCAGCGATGAGCCACGCGCGGCGAGCGTCTCCTCGATATACCGGAACCGGCGCAGGAACTTCTGGTTCGTGCCGCGCAGCGCCGTCTCGGGATCGACGTGTGCGTGCCGCGCCAGATTGACGACTGCGAACAGAAGATCGCCGATCTCGTCCTGAATGCGCTCCGCCTGCCCGCCGTGCAGCGCCTCTTCGATCTCGTCCGTTTCCTCGCGGATTTTCGCCAGCACGAGGCGCGCGTCGTTCCAGTCGAAGCCGACGGTCGACGCCTTCGCTTGCAGTTTCACTGCGCGCGTCATCGCCGGCATGGCGGCTGGCACTGACGTCAACAGGCCGGCGGGCAGGGCGTCGACGCCGGCGGCCGCGCGCTGCACGGCGCGTTCCGCTTTCTCCTGCGCCTTGATCTTTTCCCACAGGCGATTGACCTCGGCCTGCGGCAGCGTCCCGGCGTCGCCAAACACATGCGGATGGCGGCGCGTCATCTTGCGGCTGATCGCTTCGACTACATCCGGAAAAGCGAACTGATCCAATTCCTCCGCCATGCGGGCGTGAAACACGACCTGCAGCAGCAGGTCGCCCAACTCATCCTTGAGGTCGATCATGTCGCGACGCTCGACCGCGTCGGCGACCTCGTAGGCTTCCTCGATCGTGTAGCGGACAACGCTCTCGAAGGTCTGTTCCAGATCCCACGGGCAGCCGCTGCCGGGCGTGCGCAGATCCGCCATGATCTGCAGGAGGCCGGCGATGTCGCGCACTGGTTTCATGGAGCATCCGGCGGGCAGGGCGCGTTCTGGGCGCTTCAAAAACAAAAGGGCGCCGCAAAGGCCGGCGCCCTCCCAAACTTCGTAGCTGTGCGGCTCAGATGAGCCCGATCGAAACCGCTTCGCGGCCCTTCGGCGTATCGACAACGCGCATCGAGACAGCCTGCCCGTCTGGCAGATGCTGGATGCCCCCGGGACGCAGCGTCGAGATGTGCACGAACACATCCTTGCCGCCGTCGTCGCCAGCCACGAAGCCGAAACCTTTGGTCTCGTCGAACCACTTCACCTTGCCGGTGATCTCGACCGCTGTGGCCGGATCGGGCGAACGGCGCTGGGGCCGGGGACTATCGAACGACCGCTGCTGCGGAGGACGATCGACGGCGCCAGCCAGATCGACTTCGAGCACGCGGGTCACCTGAGCGCCCTTCATGCCCTGACCGACCAGCACCTTCAGCTTTGCGCCCGGAGGTACGGATTCGTGTCCCGCCGATTGCAGAGCGCCGATGTGCAGGAAGGCGTCGCCCGTGCCGTTGCCGAGTTCGACAAAGCCGAAGCCCTTGTCGGCCTTGAACCACTTCACGGTCGCGTCGATCGCATTTCCGGCCGGCGGAGCAAGCGCGCCGCCGCTGCCGACTTCAGGTGTCGCGCCGAATGTTCTGTCGCTGGAAAACCGCGGCGGCCGGCTCTGTCGCGGTTCGTAGGGCATGGGCCCGTCATCGTCGAAGCCCCGCTTCCTGGGGCCACGGAAATCCTTACCTTTGCTCATGATGCCTGATTGTCTCCGCCGATCGCGGGCCAGCGACCTGCCGCCCCCTCGCCAAACGATACGTAAATAGCTCCGCAGGCGAGGAGCAACTCCCGCCTGATGATCCGGACCGTATCAATGCCGGATAGGGCCGCTGTCTGTCGAAATTCACTTCAGTCCTGCCGCGCCTGCAGTCGTATATTAACAGGACTAAAGCAATCGCGCTACGGGGTACTTGAAAAGACTGCGCATTCGACAGTAGCCAGAGTCCTCCAGTCGGCACACCGGGCGAAACCGCCCAAGCCGGCATGGATTCGGGCCGTTACTGGGCTATCTGTGATTCGCATAATCAATATTATGGAACCTAACCGCACATCCAGACGGTCTGCTGGACGCCCGTTGTGGAACTACGAGTTTGCCAACATACACAGAGTGACGTGCTGCTATTTCAGAGCCAACGGATTGGGCGTCGGCTCGGCGATCTTGAACAGCACACTGCGATCCCGATGATGGAACGGCTCGCTGCGGCCGCGGATCATCAGCACGGTGTCTTCGTCGTAGCTCCATGTGCCGTCGGCGTGTGCCGAAATCTTGATGCGGTATTCGATTGTGCGAAAGCCGTAGTCGAGGAACGGATTCGACAGGACGCCGAAGTTAGCGTCGCCGCCTGTCGCCACGAGTTCGAATTCCTTCGCGTCTTTCGCCGCCTTGCCGGACGCCATCGCGATCTGGCCGCGCGGAATCGCCAGCGTCTGGATCACGATTCCTGTCGCAGGCTCCCACAGGAAATAGCCGATCTGATCGTGAAACGTCGCGATCTGACCGGGCCGCTTGACGTGCTGATGATAGCGCAGGCCATAGAGCAATTGCGGGCCACTCGTCTGCGGGTCCAGCGGCTGCAACTCGATGCGGTCGACGAACGGCGATGTTTCCGAACCCGCGCGACTGGGCGCGAGGTCCGTGCCGCGTTCGCCTTGCCAAACGCCAGCGAGCGGCGCCAGCGGGCCGAGATTCTTCAGCGTGTCGACGTCGATATTCGACGGCTCGGTATAGATGTCCTCGGAATACTTGCTCATTCCGCCAGCTCCAGCTTCGACTCGAAGCCGGAGCGTGGCGTTTGCACGGTGAAAATCAAGGGTCAGTTTGTCGCGGGCGACCTGAAGGTCAGTTCACGTACTTGCCGATTTCCTCACGGATGTTGGCCGGAGTCTTCGCCAACTCTGAAATGAGCGACTGCAGATCCTTGCCGCTGACAGGCTCGACGTGAAGTTTTACCTTCTTCGCTTCGGCGAGGAACTCCGGATCCTTCATCGTTGAGTCGAAGGCGTCGCGCAACACCTGCAGGCGCTCGGGCGGCAGATCTGGCGGCGCGATGAACGGACGGCCGATTCCCTGCCCGGCGTACAGGAAGCGCAGTTTCTCCTTGTCCTGCTCGTTGCGCGCCAGTTCCATGATGAACGGCACATCTTTCAGATGCGGATTGGGCTCTGCGCCGCCCTGCAGCAGCACCTGCATCTTGCCAGACGGCAACCAGTCCGGCCGCTTGTCGTTGACGCTGTCGTAGCTCTCGCAGATGCCGTCGACCTCGTTGCGTTCGATCGCCAGAAACACGTCGGCCGATGATGGAAATCCGGTGATGAGCTTGAACTTCATTCCGAAAAGACCGTTGAGCGCAGCAGGGAAAATGTGTGTGCCGGTGCCTGCGCCGGTGTCGCCGACGATCAGCGTCTTGTCGTAGAGGTCCTTGTACGATTTGAAGCCGAGCGTGGCGCGCGCGATGCACACGTTCGATTCTGTCGTGGGCGTGCCGAGATAGGACATCTTCGTCGAATCGTAGCGCGCGCCCGAACTGCCGATGATTGGCGCCAGTGGAGACTCGCGCGTGGAAATCCCAAATGCTGTGCCGTCGCGCGGCGCAACCGAGTACATGTAGTTTGACGCGCCTATGCCGCCGCCGGCCGGCATGTTCTGCGGCACCATGACGGGATTGCCCGGCAAATATTTGTTGATGTGGCGCGCCACCGTGCGGCCCCACAGATCGTAGCCGCCGCCGACGCCCGCGCCGATCACAAACGTCACGGATTTTCCGGCGTAATAGCCGCTCGATTGCGCCAGAACGGCGCTGCACGACATCCAAGAAACTCCCGCCG
>CANJEY010000280.1 GCA_947472615.1 Beijerinckiaceae bacterium | reverse complement strand
GGTCATCTTCACCGTGATGGTCGGCTCATAGACGAAATTCTCCGCCACGATCGTCACGACGCCTGATCCAACGACGTATTGCTTGACGTCGAAGTATTTTTTCATCGGCCGCTTGTCGGCGTAGATGCGGTAGAAGCCGACGCCGCCGAACGCCGCAAAGGATGTCGCGCAGGTCTCGGCCCGGTTCACCATCAGCCAAGGACCCGACAATTGCGCGATCGGCGTCGGCGAAATCACCTCTTCGCTGCTGCAACCGGCCAGCGATGCGGCCATCGCGGCCGTCAACATAATTCCAGGAATGGTGCGCACGGCAAACCCCCGACGAAAGAAGCCGCAGGTTAGCCGCAACACTTAAAGAATTTGTCTTCGCGCGCCCTCATTTCGCCAGCCTTTCGCGGATATTGCTGTCGTGATATGGCCCACGCGAGGCTCGGAACTGGACGAATCGTCGGATGACATCAGCATTGCGGTCGAAAAATTCGGTTTCCGGCGGGCGTCGTGCGCTTTACGGCGCGGCCTTCGCCGCCCTCTGCGCATCCATGACGGGCGCGGCGCATGCCGATTATGTGAAGCACCCCACCGCGATTTTTGCTGGCCTCGACAAGATCACGGGCCGCATCATCTCGTTCGAGGTGGCGATCGACGAAACCGTACAATTCGGCTCGCTGCAGATCACGCCGCGCGCCTGCTATACGCGCCCGGCCACCGAAGCGCCGTTGACCGACGCCTTCGTCGAGGTCGACGAGATCGCCTCCAACAACACCTACAATCGCATCTTTTCGGGCTGGATGTTCGCCGCCAGCCCCGGCCTGCACGGCATCGAGCATCCCGTCTATGACGCGTGGATGACCGACTGCAAGGGCGGTTCGCAGGTTGTCAGAACCGGTCCCGACCCGTCGCAGAGCGTGAAGGAAACCGAGTTCGTGCAGCCGCTGCCGAAGCCCGGCACACAGCCGCGCCAGCGTGTCCAGCGCCCAGCGACCGATCCGGCCATCGGGCTCGGCGCGCCGATCGACGTCGGAGCCGCGCCGGGCGCCGCGCCGCGCAACCCGGCGCCGCCAGCGCTGCGTGGAACCGCCCAGGCTCCGCAAGCGCCGCAGCAGCAGCGTCGCGCGCCCTCGCAGAGCTTCTTCCCGACGGCAGCCGGGCCGATCGACGAATCGCCCCATCGCTGAACCTATAGGGCGCGCACGATTTCGAGCGCCCGCCCGCCCGGCATGGGCGTATCCTTTGGCCACCTGAAGAAATTCGCCGGCCTGCCGATGGCGGCGTCGAGCGCAACCAGATAATCGTCGCGCGGAATTTCGATCGCCCCCAGCGTCGCCAGATGCGGCGTCACGAACTGGGTGTCGAGCAGATCGAATCCGCCCGCCCGCAGCCGCGCCACCAGATGCGCCAGCGCCACCTTTGAGGCGTCTGTGGCGCGATGAAACATGCTCTCGCCGAAGAACGCCGCCCCGATCGCCACGCCATAAAGGCCGCCGACCAGTTCGCCGTCGTGCGAATAGGTCTCGACCGTGTGCACGAAGCCCATGTCGTAGAGGTCCGAATAGAGCTTGCGGATGCGGGCGTTGATCCAGGTGTTCGGCCGCCCGTCAGCCGACGCCGCGCAACCGTCCAGCACGCCCTGAAAGTTCTGATCGACCTTCACGACGAAACGATCGGACCGGATCGTCTTGGCGAGTCTTTTGGAAATGATCAGCCCGTGCAGCGGGAAAATCCCGCGTTCTTCCGGATCGACCCAGAACAGCGACGGATCCTCAGCCCCCTCCGCCATCGGAAACATGCCGATCGAGTAGGCGCGCAACAACAGTTGCGGGGTGATTTCCGGAGGCTGGCCGGCGTTCGACATGTGGCGAAAGTGGTCGCGCGGCGCGCGCCGGTCAAGCGCTTCGAGCGGGGCCATGACGAAGATGGCGCGCCGGAGCGCGCCATCCGTTGTGCGTTTAATCGCTGGCTCAGAAGTCCATGCCGCCCGGTGGCATTGCGGGCGCTGCATCCTTCTTCGGCCTCTCGGCGATCATGGCCTCGGTGGTGATCAGCAGGCCGGCCACGGACGCCGCGTCCTGCAGGGCGGTGCGCACGACCTTGGTCGGGTCGATGATGCCCTTCTGGAACAGGTCGCCGTATTCGCCCGCCTGCGCGTCGTAGCCATAGGCGTAGTCGGCATGTTCGAGGATCTTGCCGACAATCACGGAGCCGTCGCGGCCGGCGTTCTCGACGATCTGCCGCGCCGGGGCCTGAATGGCGCGCCGGACGATCTCCACGCCGGTCTTCTGGTCGTCGTTACCGGGCTTGATTGCCTCAAGCGCCCGCAGCGAGCGCAGCAGCGCGACGCCGCCGCCGGGCAGGATGCCTTCCTCGACTGCCGCCCGTGTGGCGTTCAGCGCATCGTCGACGCGATCCTTCTTTTCCTTCACCTCGACCTCGGTCGCGCCGCCGACGCGGATCACCGCGACGCCGCCGGCCAGTTTCGCCAGCCGCTCCTGCAGCTTCTCGCGATCGTAGTCCGAGGTCGTCTCCTCGATCTGCGCCTTGATCTGCGCGACGCGGCCCTCGATCTCCTTCCTGGCGCCCGCGCCATCGATGATCGTGGTGTTCTCCTTGTCGATGCGGACCTTCTTGGCGCGGCCGAGCATGTTGATGCTGACATTCTCCAGTTTGACGCCGAGGTCTTCGGCGATCATCTGGCCACCCGTCAGGATCGCGATGTCTTCCAGCATCGCCTTGCGGCGATCGCCGAAGCCGGGCGCCTTCACGGATGCGATCTTCAGGCCTCCACGCAGCTTGTTGACCACCAGCGTCGCCAACGCCTCGCCCTCGACGTCTTCAGCCACGATCAGCAGCGGCTTGCCGGCCTGAACGATGGCTTCGAGGATCGGCAGCATGGGCTGCAGATTGGTCAGCTTCTTCTCGTGGATGAGGATGAAGGGGTCTTCCAGTTCGACCAGCATCTTCTCCGCATTGGTGATGAAATACGGGGAGAGGTAGCCGCGATCGAACTGCATGCCCTCGACGACGTCGAGTTCGGTTTCGGCGGTCTTGGCCTCCTCGACCGTGATGACGCCCTCGGAGCCGACCTTGTCCATCGCGTCGGAGATCATCTTGCCAATGGAGGCATCGCCGTTGGCCGAGATCGTCCCGACCTGCGCCTTCTCGGACGCGGACGTGATGGTCTTCGAGTTTTTCTTCAGGTCTGCCACGATGGCCTCGACTGCGATGTCGATGCCGCGCTTGGGGTCCATCGGGTTCATGCCGGCCGCGACGGATTTCGCGCCTTCCTTGACGATGGCGTGGGCCAGAACGGTGGCGGTGGCGGTGCCGTCGCCGGCGGCGTCGTTCTGTTTCGAGGCCGCTTCGCGCACCATCTGCGCGCCCATGTTCTCGAACTTGTCCGACAGTTCCACTTCCTTGGCGACCGTCACGCCGTCCTTCGTGATGCGCGGCGCGCCGAAGGATTTCTCGATGACGACGTTACGGCCTTTCGGACCAAGGGTGACCTTGACGGCGTTGGCCAGGACTTCGACGCCGTGCAGCATCTTCTCGCGAGCGTCCTGCGAAAACTTGACGTCTTTCGCGCTCATGATGATCTCACTCCATTGGACATGAGAGGTTGAAATTCAGGATGTCTCGAACGATCAGGCCGCCTTGCGGCGCGCCTCGACGTGTTCGATCACTCCCATGATGTCGCTTTCCTTCATGATCAGCAGGTCCTCACCGTCGATCTTCACCTCGGCGCCGGACCATTTGCCGAACAGGATGCGGTCGCCGGGGCGCACGTCGAGCGGCGTGAGCTTGCCGCTTTCGTCGCGCGAGCCGGAGCCGGCGGCGATGATCTCGCCCTCCTGCGGCTTCTCCTTCGCGGTGTCGGGAATGATGATCCCACCCTTTGTCTTTTCCTCGGCATCGATGCGCCGGACCAGGACGCGATCGTGCAGCGGGCGAAACTTCATGAGCTTCTCCTTTGGCAGTTTAGCGATGTCGAAAGGTGAGGCGGTTCCGCTGTCCGGTTCCAGCCTCGGCGCGCAATCTGGGCAGTCATAATTTGCCGTTCAAGAGGGGGTGTTAAAAAAATTCGCGTGCCGCGACGTCAGGCTTCCGGCCACTGGTACGGCGTCTGATGGGACGTGAAACGAGAGCAGGCCAGCTTGCAATTGTTCATTGTTTGTTCCATGATCAGGATCATCCTTGGAGAAGCCTGATGTCATCGCGTCGCGTCACGTTTTATCACTCGCCCAATACCCGCTCGTCCGGCGCCCTGACGCTGCTGCACGAGCTTGGAGCCGACTACGATCTGGTCGAGATCAATATGAAGGCCGGCGAGCAGCGCAAGCCGGCCTATCTGGCGATCAACCCGATGGGCAAGGTGCCGGCAATCGTCCACGATGGCGCGTTGATCGCCGAGCAGGTGGCGGTCTTCATCTATCTGGCCGACCTTTGGGTCGAGGCGCGGCTCGCGCCCGCCGTCTCGGGCGATCCGCTGCGCGGCCCCTATCTGCGCTGGATGGCCATGTACGGATCGAGTTTCGAGCCCGCCGTCATCGACAGGGCCATGAAACGCGACCCCGCGCCGCAATCGACCAGCACCTATGGCGATTACGATACGCTGATGAAGGTGCTCGACGATCAATTGTCGAAGGGGCCGTGGATTCTGGGCGAGCGCTTCACCGCTGCCGACGTGCTGTGGGGCGGGGGGCTGGCGTGGACAACGGCGTTCAAGCTCGTGCCGGAAACGCCCGCGATCATGGATTATGTTCGTCGCTTCACGGCGCGCGCATCCGCCGTCAAGGTGAAGGAATTTGACGCCGCGATGGCCGAGCGGCATGCCGCCGCCGCCGGGCAGGGGTGAGGCCGGGCCTCAGGGCGCAGGCTTGTAAGGTCCCAGTTCCTGTGCGGCCTTGCGGGCGAACGACAGGTCGATGATGTCGTCGGCCTTGATGGATTCGCTCGTCACTTCGCCGGTGGACTTGAAGAAGGCCAGATCCTTGCGAAGGCTTTCGACGTTCAGATTGCCGTCCGGGTCGGCGTATTGCGGCGTCATCGCCCGGACGATGTTCTCGGGGAAGTTCACGCCCTTGGAGAAGATGCGGATCACATCGTCGGCCTTGCCGTCGGTGCGCCAACGGCCGTCCTTCAGCACGTCGTTGAAGTCCCGCACGCCGCGCAGGAACGCCTTCATCAACCGCACCGCGACGTCCGGCCGTTCCTTGATGAACTTGTCGCCGTAGAGAAGCAGCGACGCCTCGTCGCTCGGATAGAAAGTCTCGGTCGGCATCACGTTGACCGCGCCGCCGAGCGAAACCGCCTGTCCCGCATAGGGCTCGACCATGATCGAGGCGTCGATCGCGCCGCTCTGCAGCGCCGCCACCTGCGACGGAAAGTTCATGTAGACGACAGAAATGTCCTGATATTTGATTCCGCCCGCCTTGGCGGCCTCGTTCAGAATTGAGTGCAGCGAAGCGCCCGGTGACACGAAGCCGAATTTCAGGCCCTTCAGGTCGGCGAGCGTCTTGTAGCGTCCGCTGTCGACCAGATCCTTGCGGATGATCAGCGACTGATAGATGTAGCCTGGCGCGGTGCGGCCGCGCGACGCCACGACGCGCACGTCGATCTTGCGCGCGGCCGCATTGTAGAGCGCAACAGATGCGACGCCGCTGCCGACGTCGAGATCACCGGTCGAGAGCGACGGCATCATCTTCACCGCTGAATCGAGCGGCGTGAGCGTGACGTCCAGATTTTCAGCTTTGAAGTATCCGCGGGCCTCGGCGACGAACATGCCGATGTCCCCAGCGGCGTTCAGAATGCCGACCTGCACCTTGTCGGCGGCCAGCGCGCCAGTTGCGAACAATGCAAGTGCCGCAACGAACGGCAGCAGACGGCGCGGCTTCATGGACATCCTCCCGATTTTGTCCGGCAGAATATCCGATGCGGGCGCGCCGCCAAGTTCAAACTTGAACGGACCGGATTATTCTTCC
>CANJEY010000279.1 GCA_947472615.1 Beijerinckiaceae bacterium | reverse complement strand
GTTCGCGGGAGAAGCAGATGAAGCGCCTTTTACCTCACATCGTCGGCCTCCTCACGTTGTTGGCTGACGCGTCAGTCGCGAATGCCGCCGATCAGGCGCTGATCGACGCCGCGAAAAAGGATGGTCAGGTCACGTGGTACACCACGCTGATCGTGAACCAGACCGCGCAGCCGGTCGCCGAAGCGTTCCAGAAGAAATACGGAATCAAGGTCAACTACATTCGCAACGAGAGCTCCGACATTCTTGTCCGGATATTGAATGAACTGAAGGCCGGACAATTGCAGGCGGATGTTCTCGATGGCACAAGCGGAGCGCCTGCGTTGAAGCGTGCGGGCGCGCTGCAGAAATGGCTGCCCGATATCGCGGCGAAATTGCCGAAGGAGTACAGCGATCCCGATGGCTACTGGATCGCCACGTCACTTTACGTGCAGGCCATCGCGTACAACACGGAGTTGGTAAAGAAGCAGGATGCGCCGCAATCGCTGGAGGATCTGCTTGATCCGAAATGGAAAGGCAAGATCGCGATGTCTGCGAGTCCGTCGGCTCCGGGCGTCGGAGGATTTATCGGTTTCGTGTTGACCAGCATGGGTGATCAGCGCGGAACCGACTACCTCAGGAAGCTCGCCGGACAGAACCTGAACATTCTGCAATCCAGCACGAGACTGGTGGTCGATCAGGTGATGGCGGGCGAGTTTGCAATCGCGGCGCACGCGCTGAATCACCATATCGCGTTCAGCGCCAATCGCGGCGCGCCAGTCGCGTGGGTTCAGACGAAGCCTCAGACGATGTCGTCCCTGCTGGTGCTCGGACTGCTGAAGGGACCGCGTTCCAACGCTGGAAAACTGCTGATCGATTTTCTGATGTCGGACGAAGGTCAGGCCATCTTTCGCGATGCCGACTATACCCCCGTCGCGCCGAACGTTCCGCCGAAGGACCCGTCGCTTCGGCCCGACAACGTGAATTTCAAGTCGATCTATTTCAATCCTGAGACGATCGACGAGAGCCAGAAGAAGTGGATGGACCTGTATCAGCAGATCTTGCGCTGAGTGTTCTGGGCGGGCGAGTTTCGGATGGTTACCCCCGGTTGGGGGAGATGCCGAGGATGTTCCCGACGTCTAATGACGTGATCCCATCAATGTCCGATGGCCTTGGGTCGAGTGTCAGTGTCCACCATGGGGCGGCTATCGGCGTATCGTTTGTGAACGACAGGGCAGGCGAGGCTGCGGACACATTGCCTTTGAGGGTTTGACGAGTACGAATTCATCCGACAATCCGGCAAGCGTGAGGTGTCCGTTTAGCGCGTTGCACCGCCGCCCCTTGGCGCGAAAATGAATCGTTCGCCATACTGTGCGACGTGCTTGAATGATTTGGTGGCATCGGCCGATGGAATTTGCACGCCTCGCGGCGCGGTCTGATTGACTAGTGATTCAATCCCACCTCAGACCCGCACCAACTTTTCGCGATACCGGACATGATAGAACTGTAGTGCAATCGCGGCCGATCAACCGTGATGAAAACGGCGCTCGACCGCCAGTAGTACGCCGCCCACGCCTGCCGCGAAGGCGAACAGCAGGAACGCCAGCGCCATCACGTCCGTCACCCGGTTCGCCTCCATGGCGCGGATCAGGATGAAGCCAAGCCCCTCCTCGGAGGCGAACAATTCCGCCACCAGCGTGCCAAGCAGCGCCGACGAGAAGCCGATCCGCAGCCCCGTGACGATTTCCGGCACGATCGCTGGCGCCAGAACGTGCAGGGCAGTCTGCGTCCGCGTCAGCTTCATCACCCGCGCAGACTTAAGATAGACCTGCTTGGTGTTGCGGATCGCCCCGATGGTCAGCAGGATCACCGGAAAGATGCCGTGCAGCACCCCGAAGGCGATCTTGGCCGACAGGCCGAGCCCGAACGCCAGCAGCACGACCGGATAGAGCGTGATCTTCGGGATCGTATAGAGTGTGCCGATCAGCGGTTCGCCCACCTCGGTCGCGAGCCGGCTGAGGCCGACCGCCAGACCGATCAGAAGACCGCCGGCGAGCGACAGCAGGCAGGCCCACGCGAAGGCTGTGCCTGTGGCGCGTGTGTGCCGCCAGAACGAGGCCGTGGACAGAAGTTCGCCGGCGCGCTCCAGCGTCCGGTTCGGCGGCGTCAGCGCGTCAGTTCCCACCATCGTGGCGAGCGCCCACCAGCCGGCGTAGAGCGCGAGCCCGAGCAGCGCGTAGTCGAGCATGCGGCCCCGCGCCGTCATCGAAACCACCGGCGATGGATGCGACGTTCCCAGACGTTCAGCGCGCCGTTGACGCTCGCGGCGAACGCGAGGATCAGCAGCAGAACGCCGTACATCGTGGCGTTGTCGAAATTGTTGTACGACAGCGACAGCCGCCGCCCGATGCCGGCCGTCGCCAGAATGAACTCGCCCGCGATGACGCCGATGATGCAATAGGCGACCGCCAGCTTCAGCCCCGTGAACAGATGCGGCGCCGCCGCCGGCAGCTTGATCAGCGCGATGGTGCGCAGCGGCCCCAGCTTTTCGATGCGCGCCACTTTTACCAATACGCGCGGAATGCGGTCGAGCGCCGTCAGGGTCGCGCTGATCATCGCCACGACGCCGAACACCGAGCCCATCACGATCAGCGACATCGGCCCGATGCCGAACAGCACGATAAACAGCGGATACAGGATGAACGTCGGCACCGAGTAATACGACGAGAACAGTGGATCGAGACAGGCGCGCAATCGCGGCAGCGCGTGCACCACGAGGCCCGCCAGATACCCGCCGAACACCGCAATGACGACGGCCACCATAAGATTGCGCAGCGAATAGAGCGTATCCTCGGCAAACCAGCTCTGCGTCCGCGCAATGCGGATCAGCGACACAACCATCTCGCTCGGCGGGATCATGGTGAATGGTGTGATGATTCGAAAGCGGCACAGCGCTTCCAGCAGGCCGAACGCGCCCAGCACGATCGCCCATTGCAGGATGCGCGCACGGGTCATGTCGGGCCCATCGCCTTGATCGATTCGTCGCGCAGCAGAGCCCAGAGCCGGCTCGTGAGCGCGCCGAACTCCGGCGTCGAGGCGAGGCGCGAGTCGCGGTCGCGCGGCCAGCCGGTCGCGATCACTTCGATGAAATGGCCCGGCCTGGCCGACATCACCGCCACATGATCGGCGAGGAGCGCCGCTTCATCGAGCGAATGCGTGATGAGCATCACGGTCGCGCCGGTCTCGCGCCACAGCTTCAGCAATTCCTCGCCCATGATCAGGCGCGTCTGCTGATCGAGCGCGCCGAACGGCTCGTCGAGCAGGATCAGCTTCGGCCGCGTCACCAGCGTGCGGGCGATGCAGACGCGCTGGCGCATGCCGCCGGACAATTGCGACGGATAGGCCTTGCGAAAGCGCGTCAGGCCCATGAGGCCGATCGCGTAATCGACGCGCGTGGCGATTTCCGCCTTCTCCATGCCGGCGCGCTTCAGGCTGAACGCGATATTGTCGGCGACGGTGAGCCACGGAAAAGACGCGTCTTCCTGAAACACGACGCCGACGCCGTCCGGCACAGCGCCCTGCACGGCGCGGCCGTCGATTTCCACCGCGCCCGATGTGGGCGTCACGAGACCGGCGAGCACTTCCAGCAACGTCGTCTTGCCGCAACCGGACGGGCCGATGATGCTAAGAAATTCGCCGCGCTGCAAGGCGAGATCGATCGGCCCGAGCGCATGCACGGCCTCGTGGCCTGCGCGCGCCGGATAGACATGGTTGACGTCGCGGAACTGGACGTGAATGTCGCGCTCGCTGGCCGAGGCGTCGGCGCGTGCGGGCGCGATGGCGGACGATGACATGGGGTTTCTTTCAGCCGCGCCTCACAGCGGGCGGCGCTGGTCTTCGTCGAGGTAGGATTGATCGACGATCTTCGACCAGTCGACGGAGCCTTCGAGATCGCCCACGGCGCGCATGCCGTTTTCGACCGTCAGCAGGCCCTCTTTCGAGAACTCGCCATTCGACCAGTGCTTCCACTGGATGTATTTTGGCAGGATCGCCTTCGCTTCCGAATCCGACACTTCCCACACCTTCGCGTAGACCTTCGCGGCTTCGTCAGGATTGGCGTAGATGAATTCCACCGCCTTGCGATGCACCTTGACCAGCGCCCGCACCTTGTCGGGGCTTTTGGCGGCGAATTCCGGCGTCGTCACGTCCACCGACCACGAGAAGTTGGGGTAATAGTCGAAGGCGTGGAAGAGAATGTTGAAATTCTGCGGCTCCAGCGTCATCTGCGGATCGTTGAGCGGCGCGGCCGCGATTGCGCCCTGATTGAGGGCCGTTATCGCCGGTCCGAGGCCGCCCATCGCCAGCAGTTCCACCTTGCCGGTCAGGCCTTCCTTGGCGACGGCGGCGCGCAGCACCATTTCGGTCGTCGACTTGGGATTCGTGAAGCCGATCTTCTTCCCCACCAGATCCTTGATGCTCTTGATGCCTGCGTTCGGCTTCGAGGCCCACGCGAGTTCGCCCGGATGATTGGACGCAGTGTCGACGATCTTCAGTTCGACGCCCGCCTTCACGGCGGCCACGACCGCCGAGGTCGACAGTTCCGCGAACGGCAGCGATCCGGCCAGCATATTGCGCACCGATGTGCCGCCGCCGGCGCCTGCCGTGATGCCATCGACGTCGAGCTTTGCTTCCTTGAAGAAGCCCTTCTCCAGCGCCACCGCCCATGGCAGCGTGGCGATGATGCGGCCGTATTGCGAAACCGTGAGTTTCTCCGCGGAGCCGGGCGTCGCCGCCAGCAAGCCAGACAGGAGTGCGATGCTGAAAATGCGCGCCGACATGGCTGCTCCCTCGACCATCCGAACGCCCGCACACGCGCAGGCTGTTGCTTATGCAAAGAGTTAGAGTATCCTTGGCTCAATCGCAAGGCTACGCCATTTTACGTGGCATTTCTGGAGGATCCCCATGCAGGTCGTTCACGGATCGCGCGTCGAGGAAACCGTTCGGGTTCACAAGCACCGCGAAGGCGAGTTCCGCTTTCGGCGCCTGCTGACCGGCGAGCCCGGCACGCCCGGCAATTTCGTGCTCGAGATGGTGACCACCACGCACGATTTCTTCTCGCCGCGCCATCGCCACAACTTCGATCAGTTTCGTTATCAGCTTGAAGGCGATTTCGACTTCGACCGCAACGGCAAGATGAAGCCCGGCGTACTCGGCTATTTCCCCGAGGGCACCGCCTATGGTCCGCAGACCTCCGCCGATCATTCGCTGACTCTCGTGCTGCAGTTCGGCGGCGCCAGCGGCAGCGGCTACATGGCGGCGGAGCAGATTGAAAAGGGCACCGAAGCGCTGAAGAAGCACGGCTATTTCGAGAAGGGCATCTTCCATCGCCACGACGGCGAAGAGGGCAAGAAGAACATCGACGGCTATCAGGCCATCTGGGAACTCGCGAACGGCAAGCCCATGGTCTATCCGAAGCCGCGCTATCACGACCCCATCATGATGTATCCGGAAAACTACGAATGGGTCGCGGATGCGCGCGACGCCGGCGTGTGGACCAAGCGCACCGGCGCGTTCGGCGAACTCGGAACCGAATGCGGTTTCCTGCGGCTCGAACCCGGCGCGCGTCATCGCGCCGAAGGCCGACGCATCTACGCCGTGCTGGGTGGAACCTGTTCGCTCGCCGGTCAGGCGTCTGACAAATATTCGGTGCTGCTGTGCGAGGCCGGCGAACATGCCGACATCGTGGCGACCGGCGAGACGACGATGCTGGTGCTGACGCTGCCGGTCTTCGCCAGCGCAACGCAGCAGCGCATGGCGGCGGAATAAGTCCGCCGCCTGACCCATCCAAACACTGGGAGACGTCATGTCCGCGACACATGCGGCGGCCGCGTTCGTTCTCGGACTGACGGCCGCGACAGCTTCGCTCGCCGATCCGGTCGAGGATTTCTATCGCGGCAAGCAGATCCACATGATCGTCGGTCATCCGGCCGGCGGCGATTACGATCTGGGCGGCCGCCTGCTGGCGAAATATTTGCCGAAATACATTCCGGGCAATCCGGTGATCGTCGTGCAGAACATGCCGACCGCCGCGAGCGTCGTCGCC
>CANJEY010000278.1 GCA_947472615.1 Beijerinckiaceae bacterium | reverse complement strand
GGAATGGGCGGCGATGGCGAAAAAAATCACCAAATCGAAGGCGACTGGCGGCGGCGCGCAGCCCGACATGGGCGCGCTGCTGGAGCGGATCGCGGTTGCGCTCGAGCGTCTCGCGCCGGTGCAGAAGGCCACCGCCGATTTCGACGCCGCCGACGCCTTCGTCTGGCACGCGGCCGAACAGCGCCTCGCGCCGGTGCCGAAGGTAAATCGCGTCGATCTTTCGCTGCTGCGCGGCGTGGACCGGGTGCGCGACCTGCTGTTCGACAATACCGAGCGCTTCGCGCGCGGCTTTTCGGCCAACAATGCGCTGCTGTGGGGCGCGCGCGGCATGGGCAAGTCGTCGCTGGTGAAGGCCGTCCATGCGCAGATCAACGCGACGCGAAAGAAGTCCGCCAAAGCCCTGAAACTCGTCGAGATTCACCGCGAAGACATCGAGAGCCTGCCGGCCTTGATGAGCCTCGTACGCCCCGCCCCCTATCCGTTCATCCTGTTCTGCGACGACCTGTCGTTCGACGCCGAGGATACGACCTACAAGTCGCTGAAGGCGGTGCTCGAAGGCGGCATCGAGGGACGCCCCGACAACGTCGTGTTCTACGCAACCTCCAACCGCCGCCACCTGCTGCCGCGCGACATGATGGAAAACGAGCGTTCGACGGCGATCAATCCGGGCGAAGCGGTGGAAGAAAAGGTGTCGCTGTCCGACCGCTTCGGCCTGTGGCTCGGCTTCCACAAATGCAGCCAGGACGATTATCTCGCCATGGTGTTCGGCTATTGCGCCCACTACGGCCTGACCGGCGACGAGGCGACGATCCGCGCCGAATCGCTCGAATGGGCGACAACGCGCGGGGCGCGCTCCGGGCGCACGGCCTGGCAGTATGTGCAGGATCTGGGGGGACGGCTGGGGAAGAGGGTCGGTTAGACCTTGAATGAGATTCGATCGACCCTCCCCTCCGGGGAGTGAGACGCGCCCATCTCTGACGAAAGGGGCGAGCCCATCCTTCAGGGGAGGTGGCGCGCGCAGCGCGACGGATGGGGTCAGCGCCAAAACGAAACGGGCGACGGGCCTGTCTTTGGACCCGCCGCCCTGTGTTTCAGCCCACGTGTCTCGCGGTGGCTGAAATCGCTATTCGGTACTCAGAGGCCCGCCAGATAACCGGTCGGATCGACGGGCGTGGAGCCCTTGCGCAGTTCGAAGTGGAGCTGCGGCGCGTTGACGTTACCGGTCTGGCCGGACTTGGCGATCGTCTGGCCGCGCTTCACGGTGTCGCCGCGCTTCACCTCGATGTCGCCGTTGTTGGCGTAGGCCGACACGAAACCGTTCGGGTGACGGATCAGCACCAGATTGCCGTAGCCCTTCAGTTCGTTGCCGGCGTAAGCGACGACGCCCGATTCGGCGGCCTTCACCGAAGTGCCTTCCGGCACCGAAATGTTGATGCCGTCGTTGGTGCCGGCCTTGAAGCCCTGAATCACCCTGCCCTTGGCGGGCCAGCGGAATTCGGGGTTGGCCGAGTCTGAAGCTGCTTCGGCGGCCGGCGTCTCTGCCGCGTGCACGGTGCCGGTCGTGATGGCGTCCGTCTTCTTCGTGGTCTTCACGGTCTCGACCGGAGCCGGATCGGCCTTGGCGACCTGCTGCTTGCCGGGCTTGGCGGCGGCTGGCGCAGCCTTGTCGGTAGCCGCCGTCTTGGCGGGCTTGGCCGCATCGGCAGGCTTCGCGGCGGTCTTGGCGGGCTCGACCTTGGCCGGATCGACCTTGGCGGTCTTGGCCGGAGCCGCGGCTGGCTTGCCGGCGACGGGCTTTGTCTCCGCCACCTGCGCGGGCTTCTTGTCGCCCGGCTTGCCGAGGGCCGCCTTGGCGGCCGGAACCTTCTTGTCCTTCGCGTCCGCGACCTTCGCAGGGGCGGACTTCACGTCAGCGACTTTGGGCTCGATCTTGCGGACAGGCTCGACCTTCGTGGCGACCTGTTTGCCGGCCGCTTCCGCGCCGCGCGTGAAGCGCAACGATTCCTTCGCAGGCTTCGCGACCTCCGTACGGGCCTGCTCCACCTTCGCTGGCGCGGTCGACACGGGGGCATGCGCCGCCGTCGCGCCGCCGCCAACGCTATAGACCGGGATCACCAGGCGGGTGCCGGGCTGCACCTGCGAGGCGGACAGGCCGTTCGATTTCAGCAGCACGTCTTGCGGCACGCCGTACTTGTTCGACATGGACGACAGCGATTCGCCTTGCGCGACCGTGACGGGCGTACCGCCGATCGCCGACCAATTGCCGGTGGCCGAAGGCTTGCCGGTGATGGCGGTTTTGCTTGCGATGGTGCTGGTGGCCTCGCGCACCGGTGTCGACCGCACGGGGGCGGACGCCAATCGCGGATTGGGAGTCGAGGGCACTGAATAGGACGGGTTTGGGGCCGGCAGCGCGCTGCTCTGGATTGGCGCGCTGGGAACTCGCGACCGGATCGGGGCGGCCGAGGACGCCAGATCGTTCTGACCGACCGGAACGGAGGGAATAAGGGCTGTGCCGGTGGGGGTCGGGTCGGTGCTGGACACCTCCGCGAAGCGCGTCACCTCACTCGAACAACCCGCCAGCATCCCGGCGACGGCTCCGAGCAGCGCAATCCGCGCCAGCACGCCCACACTCGTCACTCGAAGCTTGAAACTCATGACCAAACCCGCACTTCACGCCAATCGAACAGAAGGCATTAAACGCCAGCAGGGTTAAAGCGGGGTTTATGATGAATGGAATCTCACTGTCGATTTCAGGACTTGGGCGTAACCGCGCCTGATTTTTGGCCAGCCTGCGGCGAGACGCCTCACAGAACGGCGGCGACGCCCGGAATCAGCGGCCGCAACCGCCCGGCGCAAATGTCGTCCTCGACGACGCCCGCAGCCCCATGAGACAGCCTTACGATCCGCACGCCCTGTGCGGTGGCGCGCCCGGTGACGATCGACCCGCCATCGGCCAGCAGGCTGAACAGCGCCTCAGGCAGCCCCTCGATGGTACCATGCACCAGTATGCGGTCGAACGGCCCCTGCTCCGGCGGCAGAGCAAGCCCGTCGCCCCACAGAACCTCGACATTCGTCAGGCCGAGATGCGCCAGCCGCGTCGCGGCCTCTACCGACAGAGAGCGAAAACGCTCCACAGAGACGACGCGCGCCGAAAGCCTTGCGAGAATAGCTGTGGCGAAGCCCGATCCCGAGCCGATTTCCAGCACATGATGTATGGGCGTCAGATCGAGCGCTTCGATCATCCGCGCCGTCAGCCAAGGCTCCGACATGGTCTGCCCGCAGGCGATCGGCAGCGCGACCTCGCGCAGCGCCAGATCGCGATAGCGGTGCGGTGCGAAATTTTCGCGCGGGATCGTCTCCAGCGCCCGCAATATATTGAGGTCGGCGATGCCCCGCGCCCGCAACCGCAGCAGGAACGCCATCTTGGCCTGCGCGGAATCGGCCTGCACGACGGATTCGGCGAACGATGCGGGCGCGTCGGCATCGTCGTCCGCCTCCGCCGCCGGCTCCGAATGCAGCAGAGAGAACAGCGGCAGTTCGGTGAATTTCGGCCCCTTCGCCACTATTGCAGCGCCCTCGCGTAGCGGGTGACGGTCGGCTCGTCGGTGAGATCGAGCCGCAGCGGCGTCACCGAAATGCGGTTGTCCACCATCGCGGCGAGATCGGTGCCGGTCGCGGGCGGCGTGCGCTTCCGCGAAAAGCCGATCCAGTAATAAGGTATCTGCCGCCCGTCGCGCCGCTCCTCGACGCGCAGCACCGCCTGATCGCGCCGCCCCTGCACGGCGACCGCGACGCCCTGCACATCAGCGGGCGCGCAGGCCGGAAAATTGACGTTGACCAGCACGCCTTCCGGAATGCCCTCGGCCAGAATGCGGCGGATCAGGCCCGGCGCATGGGTCTCGGCGCATTCCCACATGGTCGCCTCGCGCCCGCCCGGCGGATAGCCCTGCGATAGCGCGATCGACGGCACGCCGAGCAGCGTGCCCTCCATGGCGGCGGCGATCGTGCCCGAATAGGTCACGTCTTCCGCCAGATTGTGGCCGCGATTGACGCCCGACAGGATCAGGTCAGGCTTGACGTTCCCGAGGACCACATTGACGCCCATGATGACGCAATCGGTCGGCGTGCCCTTCACGGCGAAACGCTTCGGCCCCACCTGCCGCAACCGCAGCGGATCGTTCAGCGACATCGAATGCGCAACGCCGGACTGGTCGGTCTCGGGGGCCACGACGGTCACGTCGTCCGACAGATGCGCCGCAATCCGGTACAGAACGTCCAACCCTTCCGCGTGGATGCCGTCGTCGTTGGTAATGAGGATGCGCATGTCGCGAGGTCGCCTTCGGCCGGAGAGGCTGACCTTATAGCCGATTCCCGCGACGGGCGTGCGCGGCGCTGGACCGAACGAACGCCGAACATTACCATCGGGCGAAGTGACAGAGTCGCACATGGCGGAACCGACCTTCTACGAATTCTTCGCCGGCGGCGGCATGGCGCGCGCCGGGCTTGGCGATTCGTGGCGCTGCCTGTTCGCCAACGATTTCGACCCGAAGAAGCGCGAGTCCTATGTGGCGAACTGGGGCGACGCGGACTTCCGCCTCGGCGACATCCACAAGCTGACAGCCGCGGACCTTCCCGGCCATGCCGATCTCGCCTGGGCTTCCTTCCCGTGTCAGGACCTTTCGCTCGCCGGCAACGGCGCGGGGCTGGCGGGAGAACGGTCCGGCTCGTTCTGGGGTTTCTGGAACCTGATGAACGAGTTGAAGACGAAGCGCCACGCCCCGAAACTGCTGGTGCTGGAAAACGTCATCGGCCTGCTGACATCGAACGGCGGCGCAGACTTTACAGAAATCTGCCGGGCGCTGGTGTCGCTCGGCAACAGGGTTGGTGCGCTCACCATCGACGCGGCGCATTTCGTGCCGCAGTCCCGGCCGCGCCTGTTCATCGTGTGCGTTCGCAAGGATGTGGCGATCCCCTCTGCCCTCGTGCGGACGACCGCCAGCGAGCCCTTCCACTCGAAGGCGCTGGTCCGCGCCGCCAGCGCGCTGCCGCGTCAGGTCGCCTCGCAATGGCTCTGGTGGAGCCTGCCAAAGCCGGGCGCATCCAACCTTCGCTTCGCCGATCTCGTCGAAGAAAATCCGACTGACGTGGCGTGGCACACGGCCACTGAAACAAAACGTCTCGTCGGCATGATGTCCGACGCCAACCGCGCCAAGCTGACGGAGGCAAAAGCCGCGGGCGAGCGCATGGTGGGCGCGATCTATCGCCGTACGCGTCACGACGAGAACGGAGAAAAGGTGCAGCGCGCCGAAGTGCGTTTTGACGGTATCGCCGGCTGTCTGCGCACGCCGGGCGGTGGATCGAGCCGACAATTCATCATGGTTGTCGATGGCAAGAAGGTTCGCACGCGCCTCCTCTCGGGCCGCGAGGCCGCGCGCCTGATGGGCCTCCCGGACGATTACAAACTGCCCGCGCGTTACAACGACGCATATCATCTGCTGGGCGATGGGCTTGCGGTTGCGGCGGTTCGGTATCTGCGCAGTGAGTTGCTGTCCAAACTCGTCGATCAGTCGAACGCCATGTTGGCGGCCGAATGACCAAGCGGCCGCTGAAGTCGTCATCGAACGCGCCATTCGACACGCTTGATCTTCGCGACAATCTGCAAAAGTTTCTCGACACGCCGTTCGACGATCCGGCGACGGGCGCCGCGCGACAGGTCGGCAATTTCAAATGGGGCGTTTACGCGTTTTACGACTACGATGGCGAACCGATCTATGTCGGGCAGACAAACGAAATGCTGCGCACGCGCATTCGCCGGCATCTCACAAACCAGCGCACCGACGCAGTCGCCATGTCGGTGCTGGACCCGTTCGAAGTTCTCGACATCGAAGTTTGGCCGCTGCCGCAATTTCAGAACACATCCGGTAAGGACGGCGCCGCGCGCGCGCATCTCAATGCGCTTGAAAGCACGATCGTCGATCGCGCCATTCGCGAGAGCCGGTTCAACGCGATCCTGAACGAAAAGGATGCGCCGATCCGGGTGATGGACGTTACGATCCCGGCGTCCTGCCGCATGCGGATCGT
>CANJEY010000277.1 GCA_947472615.1 Beijerinckiaceae bacterium | reverse complement strand
CTTCGCCAGCGCGGGCGAAACCGTCTGCGCCTGCAGGGCGGATGCGGCGAGCGTCATCCCCGCCGCGACGAATGCCGAAAGAACAGGCCGGTGCGCCATATCCACCCTCGAAGCTGAATTTCTCGCGGAGCGGACCTTATCGCAACAGCATTGAGCCGCAAGCGCATTGCGCCTTGAGCGGAAACTTGGGGATGAGATTCAGCAGACGGCTGAGGCGCAAGCGCTGCCGTAACCCGCTCGACGTAACAGCTCAGGCGGCCGGCTGAACCTGGTTTTCGCTGGTGGTTTCGAAAGCCTCGGCGGGCTGCGCCCAGAGAATGCCGTAGGGTCGGAAATCGACATCGACGCGCTCGCGACCGCTGCGGTCAGCCAACAATTTGTAGGAGCAGACCACCACACCGGCGGCGTCTTTGGGAATCGTGATATCCCCGATTTTCAGGCCCTGCCTGAAACGTACGCGCTGTCCTGTTTTCATCGCCGCCCCCGTACTCCTGAAGGCGCCGCCGACCCTTTCGGACCGGAGGCGGAGCCAAAGTTCATCGCATCGCAGCACCATATTGTTGCAGTGCAAAAACGCAAGATGGATTCTGCGCGCCGCGACAAATTAACCACCTGTTGCGGGCGCGGTTCGGGACGGGCATCATGCGCGCAAGGCCCCGATGGCCGACCATTCACACACAGGAGCGCTGCGTGACCGACAAATTCGAAGACTATTGCTGGAAAGACATCGTCGACGCGGAACTGCTCGAGATATACGCGGCCTATCATCGCGAGCTCTTTGTCGGCCCGCGCCCGGCGATTTTGGCGATCGACCTGTACGAAAAGGCCTATCTGGGCGGCAATCGTCCGGTCATTGAGGTCAATCGCGAGTTTTCCGGCTCCTGCGGCGAAAACGCCTGGAAGGCGATCGAGCCGACCCAGCGCCTATTTGCAGCCGCCCGCCGCGCCGGCATTCCGGTGATTTATTCGACGCGCCACGCCGACACCGGCGGCGTGCAATCGACCAACCGCCGCCTCGGCCGCGAGGGCGAAAACCTCTACGGGATCAAGAAGGAACTGGCCCCGACGGCTGGCGATCTGGTGATTTACAAGGAGCGCGCATCGGCCTTTTTCGGCACGCCGCTCGTGGCGCATCTGCGCCGTCTGCGGGTTGAGAGCCTGATCATCTGCGGGGAAAGCACGTCGGGCTGCGTCCGCGCCTCCACGGTCGACGCCTATTCGTACGGCTTCCACAACACGCTGGTGGAGGAATGCACCTACGATCGCTCTATGCTGAGCCACAAGGTGAACTTGTTCGACCTGCATCACAAATACTGCGACGTGATGCACATCGACGATGTGGTGGCACATCTCGACGGCATGTCGGCCGGCCTGAAATCGGCGGCCGAATAAGTCCGGCCCTCGTGTCGTCTGCGAGTTGTTGCTCTCGCAGGCGAAATATCGCACCTTTCCGGTATGCGCGCCGATCAGGCCCGCGCCGGGAGGGTGAGCGATGTTTCTGTCCAACGCGCGCAAGGGCCTGCGATGCGCGGCGCTTCTGTTCACCGCATCTTTGATCGGCACGGCATCAGCATCAGCCCAAACTGCGGCCGAATTCTACAAGGGCCGACAGCTCACCCTCATCGTTTCATCGGGGCCGGGCGGAGGTTACGACACCTATTCGCGCATGCTGGCGCGCTTCATCGGCAAGCACTTTCCCGGCGGCGAACCACGCATCGTCATTCAGAACATGCCCGGCGCAGACGGCATCACGGCCCTGAACTATGTCTACAACGTCTCCGCGCGCGACGGCTCGGTCATCGCCGACACTTACAGCACGATGCCGTTCTACAATCTGCTGGATGGCCGAAACGCGAAATTCGATCCGCTGAAACTGCATTGGCTCGGCAGCATCTCCAAGGCGATCAGCGTCTGCATTGCGTGGGAGACGAGCAACTTCAAAACCATCGAAGACACGATGGAGCGCAGCATGCGACTCTCCGGCACCGGTGTTGGCGGATGGCGCGTCACGCTGCCGCGCCTCTACAATCTCATCGCCGGGTCTAAGTTCGAAGTGATCACCGGCTACGCGACTCCGAACGATTATCTGGCGATCGAGCGCGGCGAGGTCGACGGCAGTTGCACGACTTACGACACCCTCCGCGCCACCAAGATGAACTGGATTGAAGGCAAGAAAATTCGCTTTCTGGCGCAGTTTGGATTTGGTCCTACGCAGGGCCTCGAAGGCGTGCCGATGGGCCTCGACAAGGTGAAAAACCCGGAGGACCGCCGCGCCATGGAGTTGATCCTGTCGCAACAGGAAACTGGCCGCCCCTATGTGACGCCGCCCGATGTGCCAGCAGATCGCGTGCAATATTTGCGCGAAGCGTTCGACGCCACCATGAAAGACCCCGACTTCATCGATGCTGCCCGCAAGGCGTCCCTCTGGTTCGAGCCGCTGACGTCCGCGCAAATCGACGCGCTGATCAAGAAGGCCTATGCTTCGCCGCCTGAACTTGTGGCGCACGCCAAGTCGTTGCTGGAGCGTGCGCTGCCCAAATGATTGTCGGAGTCTTGATGTCGAAGCACGCCATTCGAACTCTTCCGTCGCTCCTCGTAGCAGCGACCGCGGCCCTATGGAGCGCGGCCCCCGTGCAAGCGCAGAACGCTGCCGATTTCTACAAAGGCAAAACGATCACGATCGTCGTCGGCACCTCTGCGGGCGGTGGCTACGACACCTATGCGCGCCTGATTTCCCGCCATATGGGCAAGCATATTCCGGGAAGTCCGAACATCATCGTGTCGAACATGCCGGGCGCGGGCAGCAATGTCGCCGCAGGCTACGTGTACAATGTCGCCGCCAAGGATGGCACCGTCATCGGAGCGATTTATGGCGGTGCGCCGCTGGAACCGCTGATCGGCAAGACGCAGGTGCAGCACGATCCGTCCAAATCGCAATATCTGGGCAGCGCCAACAACGACAAATATGTGTGCGTCGTTCGCAAGGACGCGCCTGTGTCGAACTTCGGCGACCTGCGCAACATGGAGATACTGTTCGGAGCCAGCATCGCCAGCTCAACCTCGGACTTTTCCGCAGTTATCGCCGCCGTGCTGGGCGCGAAGATCAGGCTCGTAATCGGATACGCGGGCAGTCGCGAAATTGGTCTGGCGATCGACAAGAAGGAAGTGCTGGGCGCCTGCGGCTTCGCCTGGCCAGCAATCTCCGTCACCAATTCCGGCTGGTTCGGCCCCGAGGGGAGCATGAAAGTGCTGTTGCAGGCCCACGCGACCGGACATCCGGGCCTCAACCGCGAGGGCGTGCCGAAGGCCATCGATTTCGCCACCACCGACGAACAGCGGCAGATGCTGGAACTGTTCTTTTCGCAGGAAGTGTTCGGCCGACCCTACGTGCTTGCCCCGCAGGTGCCGAAAGATCGCGCGGCCATGCTGCGCAAGGCCTTCGCCGAGACTTTGGCGGATCCCGAGCTTCTGGCGGAGGCCAAAAGGGCCAGCCTCGAGATCGACCCTGTTTCGGGCGAGGACGTCGAGAAGCTGATCGCCAAGGTCTACGCAGCGCCAAAGCCGCTGCTGGAGAAGATCAGGAAGGCGCTGGAAACCGCGTACTGAGGCCTAAATGAGCACCACGTTCCGCTTCGGCGAGATCGAGATTGAAGCCGTCAGCGACGGCATTCTTAAAACGAATATAGACACCGTGAAGGACATGGCGCGCGAAAAGGCGCGGGCATTGGTGAATGGCCCGACCGATGGCGTCTATCTGATGCCCGTGAACAATTTCGTGTTCCGCAACGGTCAGAACACGGTGCTCATCGACGCCGGATGCGGCGACACCGTTCAGCCGACGCTCGGCCGCCTCGTCGCGAACTTGCACACTGCGGGCATCGAGCCCGAAGACGTGACGCATATCGTCATCACGCATCTCCATGTCGATCACGCCAATGGTCTCGTCGACAACGATGGCGCCGCGATCTATCCCAACGCAGAAATCCTGATTCACGATGAGGAATATGCCTTCTGGCTCGAAGGCGACGGAGCCGGAAGCACGGAGATTCTGCGCCGCAAGCGCGAGCGCAATCTGTTCAACATGAAACCTTATCTGGAGCGCACCCGGCGGCTGCGCGACGGACAGGAGACCGCCGGCTGTTCACCGGTGCTGGCTGCGGGCCACTCGCCCGGTCATTCGTGCTGGCGTATTGGCACGGGGCGTAGAGCCTTCATGGCGCTCGGCGACTTGGTGCACATCGGGGCGATCCAGATTTCGCATCCAGAAGTGAACCTCACCTATGATCTCGAACAGGATCGCGCGCGCGCCTCACGCCGCCGCATGCTCGACATCATCGCCGCCGATGGTCTCGCCATTGCTGGCTCCCATATCGATGCTCCCGGCGTCGGACGAATCGTGCGGTCAGGCTCGGCCTTCGCTTACGAAGCCGAGTGATCTACTTTGTCAGATCGATGATCCGCTGCACGATGTGCGACGGAATTTTGTAGACGCCAGCGATCATCTTTTCCATCGCCACATGATCTGCCGGACTGACAGTCATCTTTTGCGCCTTCGCTTCCTCGAGATACGCCGGGTCCTTCAGTGTTTCGAAAAATGAGGTCCGCAGCGCCTCGAGCCTGTCTGCCGGAACCTGCTTTGCCGCCGCGAACGGCCGGCCCATCAGGTTACGGGCGATGAGAAGTTCCAGCGATTGCCGTTCTTCCTCTGTGCGGGCGAATTGAGTGGCCGCAGGCGTGCCGGGCAATTCGGCGATCGGCTTGTCGTTCAGCACGATCAGCCAGTTGAACGCTCCGCGCGCTACCGCATCCGGCTGCGACGCAATGAGCGTGTCGTACGACAGGCACGTCCCATCGGTTTCCCCCCGCTCGATGGCGAGAATGAGCGCGTTCGACGAATAGCCCAGAATCGGTTTGAACTTGGTGCCGATCAGCGTGTTGTAGACGTTTGCCGTGACGGCAGCGTTGGAGTTTGCACCGCCTGCCGCCACCAATGTCTCGTGCTTCATCGCATCGTCGAGCGTCTTGATCTTGCTGTTCTTGCCGACGAAGCACGTATTGTATTGCGGCGCGATGTTGCCGATCCACGCCACTTCGCGCGGATCGTATTTCGTATATTTGCCCTGATCAATCAGCGGTTCCGTGAGATCCGCCCCGAAGGTGGCGCCGACAACCGATCCGTCGCGCGGGGCCGCGTTGACCAGATGGTTCATCATCGTCACGCCGTTTGCGCCCGGCATGTTCTGCACGACGATCGACGGATTGCCCGGAATATGCCTGCCCCAGTGGCGCGCGAGCGTGCGGCTGTAAACGTCGTAGCCGCCGCCGATGTCGCTGCCGACCAGCAACGACAGATTTCTGCCTTTGTAGAACTCCGCCACCGTCTGCGCGCCTGCGGCGGCGCTCATCGACACGAATGACACTGCCAGAATGCAAGTCTTCAACCGCATGATGTCCTCCGCAGAACAGAAGCCTGCACGTTTGCTCACCTCTTCGGCGCGATTCCCAGGATGCGTCGCGCGTCGTCGGTCGAGGCGACCTCACGGCCGAGTTCGCGCGAGATCCGCGCAATGCGGGCAATGAGCTGCGCATTGCTCTGCGCCGGAACGCCATCTTCGTAGTAGGCGATATCCTGCGTGCCGAGCCGCACGTGCCCGCCCTGAATGATGCCGTATGTCAACATGCGCGTCTGGCCCATCGGGCCCGCCGTTCCACGCGGCGCCAGAAGGAATGGCGTGCCCTTGGGAAGTCCGGCGATCCGCAGCGAAATCTCATCGACGGTCGGCGGCGACCAGACGCTGCCTGGCGTGCCGAAGAACAGGTTCATCCAGTAAGGCGTCTTCACCAATCCCTTGTCGATGAGATAGTGCAGATTCCAGATGCCGCCCATGTGCCAGACTTCCCAGGCGGGCACGATGCCGGCCTCCGGGAGCAGCTTCGCGTATTGCTCAAGTTCGTCGCGCTTGTGTTCGTAATAGACATCGTGCGCGCCGAGTTCCGCGCTCTGGCGGCGGTAATCATGTCCGGTCAGCGACACGGCCATGAAATCGGGATTATCCCTCCCAAGTTGCATCAGCGGAATCCGCTGGTCGAGCGGCGCGCCCGCCTT
>CANJEY010000276.1 GCA_947472615.1 Beijerinckiaceae bacterium | reverse complement strand
AACGTCCCCTATGCATGTCAGATATGTGAGGTCGAGATTGACCCCGACACGGGCGCTCTCGAGATTGTCCGCTACACCGAAACCCATGACGTCGGTCTGCAACTGAATCCTGCTCTGGTCGATGCGCAGATCCATGGGGGCATCGCACAGGCGGCGGGTCAGGCTCTCATGGAGCAGATTGTTTACGACGACGATGGACAACTTCTGACCGGAAGCTTCATGGACTATTGCATGCCGCGCGCCTCGGATTTTTGTTCGTTCGATCTGTCGAGCCATGTGACGCTGACCAAGACGAATCCGCTTGGCGTGAAAGGCGTCGGAGAATGCGGCACGGTGGGCGGCATCGCAGCCGTGATGAATGCTGTTCATGATGCGCTGGCGCCGCTGGGGGTGACGAACCTGTCGATGCCCGCAACGCCGCAGAAGATTTGGAAAGCGATTCGAGACGCCGGGCGCGCGCAGGAGAATGGGTCTGCCTGATGGTTGAGACAGGCCGCATGTCGTGGCGATTCGTTGACGACGTTTGCAGCGTCAACTACCCTGATGACAGCAGCGCACGTCTGATGCGCGTGACGTTTCAGTCCGGACAGGATTGACGGGAGGACGACGTGAAGACCCCTTGGAGTCTGACGACACGACATAAGTCGGCTCATCCTGGCGCCATCAATATTCTGGCCGCGCTGCGCGCTGGACGAGCGGTCGGCTGGACAAGAGCCGCTATGTTTTTCCTTGTGGCGGCGCTCCAGACTTTGGCCTCATCTGACCGCTCATTCGCCGCGGACTTTTATGAAGGCAAGACACTCAAGATTGTGACCGGCGGTTCGATCGGCGGCGGTTATGATGCGCAGACGCGTGTACTTGCCGGGGTCCTTGGCAGGCATATTCCGGGAAATCCTTCCGTTGTGGTTCAGAACATGCCGGCGGGCAGCGGCATCGCCAGCGTCAATCACACCTACGCCCGTGCGGCGAAAGACGGCACCGAGATCGGCCAGTTCAACCGCGACGGCATGTTGGCGAAGTTGCTCGGCCATCAGCAGGCGCTATTCAATCTGGAGGAGTTCAACTGGCTTGGCTCGCCAGCCAGTTACAGCGAAAGTGCGTGGGTCGTCATGATCCGGTCCGAAATGCCATACAGGACGCTCGACGATCTTCGCAAAGCGGAAAAGCCTGTCGTGTTTGGAAACGTACGTTCGGTCCTGATTCCGGTGCTGCGCGATGTCCTGGGCGCCAACGTCAAGATCATTGAGGGGTACGAAGGTCGTCAGATGCATCTCGCCTTCGAGCGTGGCGAGATCGACGGGATTGGCGCCGGCTACGACACCATCGCTCGGGATCGGCCAGACTGGATCAGGGACGGAAAGCTGCGGTTCCTCGTCCAGTATGGCAGCGGCGCGCGCATCGCGGAACTGCCCGACGTGCCAACAGCGTCTGAAGCGGCCCGAACCGCTGCTGACAAGGAGCTTGTGGAGTTCTGCGAACTGTCCCTGACGCTGGGCTTCCCGTTCGCCGCGCCGCCGGGCGTGCCGCCAGATCGGGTCGAGATCCTGCGCAGGGCGTTCGATGCGACGGTTCGGGATCCCGACTATATCGCGGCGGTCAAACGCGCGAATCTCGAGTCGACGCCACGCTCCGGTGAGGCGCTCGCGGCAGCTGTCCAAAAGGCTGCCAGAACGCCTCCCCCGCTGATCGAGCGCTACAAGCAATTGGCGAGTGAAGATCGTCCGAAATAACAAGATCCGCCGCCAGAGTTGTATTTTGATATGGCGCGGCTTCCCTTCCAGAACGCATCCGTGGAGACATGACGCATGCTCAACATCCAATGCTCGAGCAAACCATACATTGGAACGATCGAAGGCGTTGATCTCGGGAGGCCGCTGAGCGACGCCGATTTCAAGACCATTCTGGACGCGTGGGGACGATATCCGGTGCTGGTGTTTCCGGGGCAGCAGCTCGAGGCGGATCAGCAGCAGGCTTTCGCGGAGCTTTTCGGCCCGCTGATCGGCCGCACGCGCCCGAAGGAAGCGCGCGGAAAGAAAGCTCAGGAAAATCCCTACATGATGCTCGTGAGCAATGTGCTGGATGACGATGGAACGCCGGTTGGAGCGGGCGACTATCCGCTCGACTTCCATAGCGACGGCTGCTTCCGCGACATCCCCGCGCTGGCGACGTTTCTCTACGGGATCGAAGTTCCGGCCGAAGGCGGGGAAACCCTCTTCGTCGACATGAGCGAGATTTACGATGCGCTCAAACCCGCGACCCGGGAGAGGATACTCGCTCTGCAGGGCGTCAACTTTCATCGGTTCAACTACACGAACTACGACCCCGCCGGCTCAGGAGGCCGGCCCGCTCGGGAGGCCGTGACCAACGCCGTTCATCCGATGGTTATTTCGCATCCTATCAGCAAGAAGCCCGTGGTCTTCGCCAATCGTCACAACACATTCGAAATCATCGGACTCGAAAAATCTGAATCCGACCCTATCCTGCAGGAAATCTTCGCAGCGATCGAAATGCCGCAACATATCCATCGCCACGTCTGGAGCGTCGGCGATCTGGTGATGTGGGACAATCGGGCCGTGCAACATGCCCGTGCGTGGTGTGCGGCCGATCAACGCCGCATGCTTCGGCGTTTTGCGGTCGAAGGGACCGAACGACTGAAGCCCTACCGGCCATAGCGCTCGATTTTGCCGACCGCTATTGATAGTGGGCTGGTGGGCTGTGAGAGAGCATGCGTTTGTCGGCATTGATCGCCGAATGTCGATGCCAATCCACCCCGGAGTTTCTGGAGAATACCGATGAGCAAAATCGATCTCGCCGGACGTGTCTGTGTCGTGACCGGCGCCAGCCAGGGGCTCGGCATGACGATGGCCGAGGGGCTCGCGGCCGCAGGGGCCCGCGTGACGATCGCATCTCCGGACGCCGACAATCTCCATCATGTAGCGGAGCGGATTGGCAAAAATCGTTGCCTCGCCGTCGTCGGCGACATCACGAAGCGGGAGGACTGCGCCCGCATCGTCGCGCGAACGCTCGAGACGTTCGGCGATCTCGCCGTGCTGGTGAACAATGCGCGCTATTCCATTCCTGGAGCCAACCGGTCGCTGCTCGAAGCCGACCCGGATTTCTGGGAGCGGGCAGTTCACGTCAATATCTTCGGCACGTTTCTGATGACCCATCATGCGCTGCCGCATCTGCTGCAGCGCAAGGGCGGCAGGATCATCAACATCACCACAAGCCTCGATACCATGCAGCGCGAACGCTATTCGCCGTACGGCGTCACGAAGGCTGCGATGGAGGTGGAGGCGCAGATATGGTCGAAGGATCTTGCCGGAACGGGCATTACGGTGAATTCGATCATACCGGGCGGCGCCTGCGAAACGGGCCGCGTGCGCGAACAGGGGCCGTCACGGCCGGGGTCTGGGCTCCTGCCTATGACCGTGATGGTTCCGCCCGTGGTCTGGCTCGCATCTGATCATTCGGAAGCTGAGACCGGAGGGCGCTATGTCGGCAAGCTCTGGGACGAAAGCCTGCCGCCGGGAGAAGCCGCGCGCCGAGCCCGTGAGGCGCCTGTGCTTCGCACCGCCGACGAGGCGTCATAGGCGGAGATCTCAGCCGCCCATTTGCAGGCTGGATGCAGATTTTCACGCTCGACAGGATTCACGTTCTTGTACGGGCTTACATTCGGGGAGGACGACGATGCTAAAGGCGCTCAGCCGCGAGTTCCTTCGGATAGCCTGTCTGTGGTCGATATGGGCAGGCCTGCTTGGCGCTGCCAACATTGTCCCGCAACGCGCAATCGCGCAGGAAGCCGTTGTGGACTTCTACAAGGGCAAGCAGATCAAGATCCTTGTCGGCGCCGGGCCGGGCGGGGGCTACGATCTTTACTCCCGAGGACTGGCCGAACGGCTCGGGGCTTACATCCCCGGCAATCCGACCATCATTGTTCAGAACCAGCCGGCGGCCGGGTCGATTGTCGCCGCCAACACGGTCTACACAACCTTGCCGCAGGACGGCACCGTCATCGCGGCATTCCAGCCCGGGGCATTGTTCGATCAGATACTGGGCAGCACAACCACGCGCTTCGAGACGACAAAGTTCCACTGGCTCGGCAGCATGAATCAGGAAGCCGCCGTCGCGATCACCTACAAGCCGAGCAAGGTTCAAACTTTCGACGATCTGATGAAACATGAATCCATTTTTGGAATGTCGGGGCCCAACACAACGGAGCAATATACATCGCTGCTGAGACATCTGTTCGGCGCGAAGATCAAGCAGATTGCCGGATACGAATCTGTGACGAAAATCTATCCGGGCGTCGAGCGTGGAGAACTCGAAGGATTGACGACGCTATGGGGGTCGATCAAGGCGAGCGTTCCGCACTGGGTCAGGGACAAGCACATCAACGTTCTCGTCCAGTTCAGTTTCGACCGACAGCCGGACTTGCCGGATACGCCGATGATCAGTGATTATTTCACTCCGGCGCGGTTGCAGCCCGGATATTCAGTTGAAGAAACGCGGGCGATGATGCGCTTCATCGTGGCTCCGCAAGCCATCGCGTGGCCCTTTGCGTTCGGACCCGGTGTGCCTGCGGATCGGGTAGACATGATGCGCGCCGCGCTCAAGGCGACCACGCAGGACAGGGAGTTCCTGGCCATGATGCAGAAACTGAAGCGTGAGGTGAATTTTCTGGATGGCGTGACCGTGCAAAAAATGTTTGAGGAAGCCGCGAATACGCCGAAGGAAACATTGGCCAAAATCGGCTCGATCACCAAACCATGAGATGCAATCGTCGAAGCGCGGAACGTGTCAATCTTGCGCCACGTGTATGCAGACTTGACGCGAGCCAAGGCGGTGGGTGTTGCAACTGGAGCGGCCGTCTCGGCGGCGGAATCGCGCGGGCGCGTGATTGCGCCTCTTCATGCGTGATTTGACCATGATGTCCCATGACGAGCCCACGCGGGCGATACCGAATCATGTATGTATCGCGGGATAGCCTCTCCTTATTGTAGAGGTTCTAAAGGTCCCCCGTTCAAGCGGGGGTGGCGGCACCATCGCTTGAAACGCCGCAGCGTCTTCAGGCGCGCATGATCCAGTCGTGGTCGGGATCGTTGCGAAAGCGCCAGATGCGTTTCGGGCCTGCCATCACGTTCAGGTACCAGAGATCGTAGCCGTGCGCGGCCCCTACAGGGTGGTAGCCGCGCGGCACTAGCACGACGTCGCGGTCCTGCACGGTGATCGTCTCGTCGAGCGTGCGATCGTCGGTGTAGACGCGCTGGATCGCGTAGCCGCGCGGCTTCGCCAGCCGGTGATAATAGGTCTCTTCCAGCAGCGACTCGTCCGGCAGCGCGTCCCTGTCGTGCTTGTGCGGCGGATAGCTCGACCAGTTGCCGCCGGGCGTCGTGACTTCGACCACCAGCAGGCTTTCGGCGTGGGGCGTTGTGTCGGGCAGGATGTTCGATACGTAACGTTTGTTGGTTCCCTTGCCGCGTGTCTCCCGGCCGACGTCCGAGGGCGGAATCAGCTTCGGCGGCAGCAGGCCTTGGGCGGGCGCGGAACAGATGGCGATTTCGCAGGCGTCCCTGGCCGTCAGGTTCAGCGTCGCGCCGGGAGGAACGTAGAGCGACGACGGCAGGCCGTCGAACGGCGAGGCGCGGCCACCAATGTCGCCGAAAGATTGGCCGTCCACCAACGCGGCCGCGGTTCCCTGCACCATGACGGCGCAGAGTTCGCGGCCGATGCCCGTGCGGGCGAGCGTCTTGCCCGAGGCCAGCGATACGACCTCGAAACCCACATAGGTCCAGCCTGCGTTGGCAGGCGTGATGTCCTGAATGGGGGCAGGAGCCCGCCCGGCGCGGCGCAGCAAGGGGCTCATTGTTGCAATCCCGCCGCAGTCAAAGACGCTGCGACGTGCGCGTGGCCTTTCTTAGCGTAGGCCAGCGGATTGGCCTTTTCGGGGTCCTGCTCGGCCTCGACGACGACCCAGCCCGCATAGGAGCCAAGCGCCCGGAAGACGGCCGGATAATCCACCATGCCGTCGCCCGGAACCGTGTAGACGCCGAGATTGCGCCCCTTGCCGAGAACTGCGTCGAGGAAGCTCCAGTCTTCGGCGCGCGCTTGCCGCATCACGCTTT
>CANJEY010000275.1 GCA_947472615.1 Beijerinckiaceae bacterium | reverse complement strand
TTGAAGGTCGGTCCCATCGCTGCAATGGCGTCGCGAACGTTGTCGGGCATTCCACTCATGTCGAAATTCCGTCGCTGATTGGCGGTGGCGCGTGCGCCGGTTACAGGGCGAGCGTGCAGGGCGCAAAGATCTGTTCGAGCTTGACGCGATGCGGCGTCAGGCCCTGTTCGTGCACGTATTGCGCCACGGTTTCTAGCACCTTGCCGGCTTCCTTGAGGCCATAGGACTTCACATCCGTGGAGACCGCCTTGCGGGCGGCGTTGTCGAGAAGGCCGGTGTCAAAATAAGAGTCGAGCGTCGCCAGCGTTTCCTTTTCCACATCCTGCTTGGCGGCCATGAAGGCGTGGAAGATGTTGATCGGCGCCCACGGATATTTCTCGAACACCGAGCGCTTCATCACCATGGCGTGGTTGATCGGATAGACGCCGGTCTTGGCGAAGTAGCGACGACGTTCGGCCAGCGGATCGGGAAACAGCGTTGTGATGTCGGGGTGTTTCTCGAGGTCGATGCGCGATCGGTCGACCAGATTGTTATCGGCGATGTAGAGCAGCGTGGCGTCGAGTTCGCCGCTCACCATCATCTCGCCGATGTTGGTGCTCGGCGGAATCTGGTTCAGCTTCACGCCTTCCGGCGGCTTGAACTTTGTCGCGCCGCCATGGCTCATGTCGGGGCCGCGCTCCATGAACCATTCGATCTCGCGGGCGTGGACGCCGAACTCGTGCTGCAGGACGCCGCGCGACCAGATCGCCGCCGTCTGCTGATATTCCGGCACGCCGACCTTCTTGCCGCGCAGGTCCGCCGGCGTCTTGATGCCGCGATCCTTGCGGATGAGTATGCCGGTGTGGAAGAATTTCCGCATCGTGTAGATTGGTAGGCCGACCCAGCGGTCGTCGCCCTGCGACACCGCGATCAGAAGCGACGACATCGACATTTCCGACACGTCGAACTCGCCGAACTTGAGCTGCCGCCAGAACATTTCGGAGGGGTGAACGGTCGTCGGCAACAGCCTGATGCCCTGCGGCTGGATTCGGCCCTGAATGATCGGGCGCGTCCGCTCGTTGTCCGACAGCGCAATGCTCAAATCGATCCGTTGTCCGCTCATAGGCGCATCTCTCCCTGTCCGCTTCGTCGCGTATCGTCACGCCTATAGCATGCGGGACGGGATGCGTCAGTCCTCGCGGCGGGCGGACTCGTGCCGGGCGTCCGGACTCGCTATAGAGCGCCCATGCCGACGCAGATCCGCCCCATCGACCATGTCGTCCTCGCCGCGCGCGACCTCGCGAAGCTGACGGAATTCTATGAGCGGCTGGGCTTTCTGGTGGGCGCACGCAACAAGCACCCGTGGGGCACGCAGAACCACATCGTCCAGTTCGCAGGCTCGTTTCTCGAACTGATCTCGACCGGACCGGGCTTTGTGCGGCCGACCAATCTCGCGCCGCATTCCATGTCGTTCCCGGCCTTCATTCATGATTACCTGCAACGCCGGGAAGGCCCGGCCATGCTGGCGCTGGCGTCCGAAGACGCCACAGCGGATCGCGAATCGTTTATCAAGGCCGCAATCGGCAATTTCGAGACGTTCCATTTCGCCCGGCGCGGCCGCCGCCCGGACGGTTCAGATACGGAGGTCGCTTTCACGCTCGCCTTCGCGCGCTCGAACCTCATGGCCGGGACAGGCTTCTTCACCTGCCAGCATCACCATCCCGACAATTTCTGGACTGCTGAACTGCAAGATCACCCCAACAGCGCGGTGGCGATTGAAGGCGTCGTTATGGTGGCGGAAAATCCTGCCGCGCACGCCGAATTCCTGTCTCATGTCACAGGTCAGCGCGAGATGTCGTCGACCTCGATGGGGCTGGAACTGGCGATCGGACGCCAGAAACTGGATGTCCTGACGCCCGTTGCGTTCGCGTTCCGCTACGGCGAGGCGATCGACCCGGCGGATGGCGAACCGCGCATCGCGGCGGTGCGCATCCGGGTCCTCAACCCGGACATGATTCGAGCTTTTCTGACGGCCGCTGGCGTCGAACCGATCGAAAAGCCGGGCGCGCTGATCGTTCCGGCCGCGCAGGCGTTCGGAACTGTACTGGTTTTCGAGACCAACTGATCTTCGGAAGGCCTCGCGCGGGCGATTTGCTTCGCGGCCAACTGGTTACTACATTAAGAGAACTTTAAGACTACGGTCCGGGGAAGCAATGCGCATTCGTTTGCCGGCAGTGCTATGCGCGCTGGCGATTTCCATTTTCGCGTCGATCGCTGTCGACGCCCAGCCTGCCGCGGCGCAAACGCCCCCGGCGCCGGTCGCGTCGCTGACGGACGCGCAATTGCGCATGGAAGGCGACTTCCTGTTCAAGCAGATCCTGCTGAACCCGAAAAACCTCGACGTCTCATTCCGTTACGCCGAGGTGTCGACGAGGCTCAGCGACTACGAGGCCGCCATCGGAGCGCTCGAGCGTATGCTGTTCTACTCGCGCAACCTGCCGCGCGTGGAGCTGGAACTGGGTCTGCTGTACTTCCGCCTCGGCTCCTACGAAATGGCCAGGAGCCATTTTCAGCGCGCCATCGAACTGCCCGACGTGCCGGGCGAAGTGCGCCAGCGCGTCGATTCGTTCCTGAAGGAAATCGAGAAGCGCCTGAACCCGAGCCAGTACAGCGCTTTCGGACAGATTGGCCTGCGCTATCAGTCGAACGCCAACGCCGGCCCGGCGAACGCGGTGGTCCGGGCGCTCGGTTTCGACGCCACGCTGGCGAGCGAATTTCTGAAGCAGTCCGACTGGAACGCCTTCGGCATCGCGGTCGGGCGCTATGTGTATGATTTCGAAAATCAGCGTGGCGACACGTTCGAAGCCAATCTGACGACCTATTATTCGCGCCAGTTCAAGTTCGGACGCCTGAATCTCGGGCTGGCGGAAGTCGATATGGGGCCGCGGCTCGCCGTACCGGGCGTTCAGGGGCTGACGGTGCGGCCCTATGTGCTGGCCAACGCCGTTACGCTCGGGGACCAGCCATACATGACGACTGGCGGCGGCGGCGCAGCTTTGCGCTGGCAGGCGCCTTGGGGACAGCTGGAGCCAGGCGTCGAATACCGCAACCGCGCCTATCGCAATTCGAGCCTGTATCCGACGGCGAGCGACCAGACCGGCAATCAGACGACCGGCTTCCTGATTGGGAACGGCTTCTTCGAGACGATTCCGGGCCTGCGCTGGCAGGGGAAGCTGTCGATGACGCGATCCGTCAGCAACGTCGCGTCGTTTTCGTACCGGCAGACGGGCTTCGAATTCGCTCTGCCATACGAATTCGCCGCGGAGTGGTCGCTGAATGGCAAGCCGTGGACATTCGCGCCGTCAATCGCATTATTCGACTCGCGCTACGATCAGCCGAATTTTCTGGTCGATCCGACTGTAAAGCGACATGATCGCGAACTGCGGATCGGCGCATCCTTCGATTTCAACGTCTACCAGAACATCGGAATCGCCGCGCAGGTGCAATATCTGCGCACGTTCTCCAATCTGCCGAACTACGCGACCCAGAACTGGGTCGTGTCGATCGGCCCGACGATACGCTTCTAGGCGGAGTTGGACATGAACCGGCTCACTTCCCGCATCGCAGTCGCCGCCGCCTTCGGGACGATGCTGACGGCGGCGGTCCCGGCCTTCGCCGAAGTCGTCGGCACAACCGGCGCAGCCAACACCCGCGCCACCGGTACGCCGCCGGGCGGCTCGACCCGCACGATCCAGATCGGTACGCAGGTCGTCCACAACGAGAAGATCGAGACCTCCGCCAGCGGCAGCCTGCACATCATCTTCGTCGACAAGACGACCCTGAACGTAGGGCCGAGCAGCACGCTGGTGATCAACGAATACGTCTACAATCCTGCCAGCGGCACGGGCCAGATGGCCGCCACTCTGACCAAGGGCGTGATGCGCATCGTGGGCGGGCAGGTGACCCACACCGGCGGCGCGCAGATCAAAACTCCGGCGGCGACGATCGGCGTGCGCGGCGGCGTCGCCACGATCCGGCATTGCGCCAGCGTCGGCCCCGGCTGTTCGCAGACCGGCACACGGGCGGTCAATCATTACGGCGTGCTCACCGCCACCACGGGCGGCGGCACGGAGACGATCTCCCGTCCGGGCTTTGGTACGTTCGTGCCGACCGGTGGATCGCCTCCGACCCCGCCGGGCCGCGTGACGCAGGGCGAGATTGACCTGAATAACCGGCAATTGACCAGTCAGGGCGGCGAACGCGGCGGCAATGGCGCGCCGCCATCCGACGCGCAGGGTGCGCGCGCCGGCCTCGGCCAGACCAACGGCAACGCCCAGACGCTGATCTTCAATCCGTTCGCCCGGCCGCAACCGCCAGCGCTGAGCAATTCCACGCTCGATGCGCAGACCGGCCAGCAGCAGACGGCCGCCAACAACGCGCAGAGCACTCAACCATCGAACTCCAACCAGCAGACGGGCGACCAGCAGACCAACAACACGCCCGATCCAACTCCGACGCCAACACCCACTCCCGATCCGCCGGCCAAGCCGACGCCCGCTCGCGCCTATGTGCTGACCACGACAGCCGGGGCGGGCTCGCGCGCGCCCTATCTGACGGCGTCGTTCGCAGGTCGCGGCAAGTTCACCGTCTCGCCGATCTACGCCTACAAGCCGGAGGGGACCAACGCCTCGCGACTGCTGCAGGCGAACCTGTCGATCCGCGGCGAGGGGCGCGATCAGACGTCGGCTCTGTCGGTGATGACCGGCGTTCTGGGCGCGCCGGCCGCCAATACCGATGTCGCCATGGCGGGCAATGTGGAGGCTTCCGCGATCCGACGCCCCGGCCGATTGCAGAGCCGCGCGACCGGCAGCGTGTCGTCGACCAACGCGGCCGGAACGCTCAGCGCGATCCCGACGGATTCGGACGGCGTACCGACCGGTCCGTTCACAACCTCGCAGAACCAGATCGGCTACGATTCGACGAGCGGTTTTCAGGTGCAACTGACGACTGCGTCTGATCGTGGGCGGCCGTATTCCTATGTGCAGACGGTCGCGCCCGGTACGTCGCCGGCCAATCTCGGCTCCGACCACCCGGAGCAGATACTGTCCGGCTTCGCGGCCGGACTGGCGCGCACCACCACCATTCCGGTCAACGGGCGCGGCTACACGGGCGACGCGTATATCGTGTCGAACGACGGCGGGCGGATCCCGTCCGTGTCGATCTCCATGTTCGCGGACGGGCGGCTGACGGCGAATTTCCAGCTCGCCTCCTACGCAGTGTCGCGGACGGGCGAGGTATCGATTCTCGGCGGCGACCGCGCCAATATGCTGTTCGGCAGCGACGGTACGTCGGGGCAGGAGGGATCGCGCGGAACCTATGTGGATTCCCGCATCTTCGGCGCACTGGGGGCACAGGCGGTCACAACTGCCGGCGGGCGCACGACAATCTCGCCGAGTTCAACGGTTTTGGGCAACGCGCTGAAGCAGGACGGACTGATGCTGGTGTCGTCGGACGCCGTCAACGCCGCCTCGTTCTTCCCGAAGGTCAAGTTCTGCGTCTGCGACTACACCCGGTGGGGCTTCTGGTCCATGAACACAGAATGGATCGACAGCGCCAATGGCGGCGCAACCGCTCAGAATACCGGGCATCTGATGACTTGGGTGGCGGGCCTTCCGACGCGCGCCGTCGACATGCCCACGACCGGAACCGCGACCTACAACGGCCATGTGATCGCCAACATGACGCGCAGCGGAACGCAATATCTGGCCGCCAGCAACATGACGTCGACGGTGAATTTCGGCGCGGGCTCCGCCAGCATGTCCGTCGCCAATCTCGACGGCTATCGCTATGCGGGCGCCATCACCGGCACGTCGGGGCCGATCCAGCCGACGTTCCAGTTTTCGATGAACGGCAGCGCGGTTTCCCGTCATACTCACAGCCGGATCACGCCCGTCATGTCGGTGAACGGCGGATTCTTCGCCAGCGCGTCCAGTCCGGCCGGTTCGATGGCAGGCGCTGTCGCGATCTCGACGCCGGCCGGCCAGAACTATATGGGGGCTGGCATCTTCGCCGCACAAAAATAATCAGAACAGCAGCTTGGGTTGTGTACTTGATATTTGACTTCAACTAACTGCCGGGATGCCCTGCGTCTCCCG
>CANJEY010000274.1 GCA_947472615.1 Beijerinckiaceae bacterium | reverse complement strand
CTCGTGCTGAATCGCGGCGTCACGGACGACCCTATCAGGATTGCGACCGCGAACGCCTGAAGCGCATCATCAAGCCTCTCTCCGAAGCCCTGACTCTGGCGCGCAGACTGGGCAACGTCCGGGTCGACGCCATGCAGGATGTTCTGCTCACGCTTGGCTGTCCGGCGCTGCTGATCGGCTGGAACGGACAGATTCTCGATCCGGGCGGCGATCTGGGCGCCGCCATCCCGCCCGGACTGCGGGTGCGCGGCGGCGCCATCCATGTCGAGGGGCTGGGAAAATCACGCGAGTGCGAACAGCTGGCGGCTCGCCTCGCGGCCAGCGCTCCCCAGCGCGAGACCTCGAACCTCGTCATCATCGCGCGGCAGGATGGCCGACCCATCGTGGCCTATGGCTACCGGATGCGGGGCCGGGCGCGCGACATGTTCTCCGCCGCCGTCGCCATGATCCTGTTGATCGACACGCAGCACTCCCCCTCGCCGCCGCCGGCTGCAATTCTGGCGACGCTTTATGGCCTGACGGCGGCCGAGTGCCGGGTCGCGATGGCGCTGGGCTCCGGGGCGGATTTGCGCTCGATCGGAGACTTCAACCGGATTTCCTAAGAGACCGCCCGGTCACACCTGAAGAGCATCCTGCGCAAGACCGACACGGCGCGACAATCCGAACTGATCGCCCTGATGAGCCGGCTCGGCGCCAGGACCTGAGCCTCTGGGCCGACTTCCCGGCCGTGGCCAATTCCACACAATCTTAATCATTTCCTGTGCAGAACCCCCACGGTTAACGCCGCGTTAACGCCTTTGGTGAATTTTCGGCAAACGGCGATGCGTCGCGTGAACAGGAAGTCGGGCATGAAACACGTAGCCGTCCTGATGGGCGGGTGGTCTTCGGAGCGAGAGGTGTCGCTGCGGTCGGGAGCCGCATGCGCCGGCGCGCTCGAGCAGGAAGGCTACCGGGTGACGCGCGTCGACGTCGACCGCAACGTCGCCGGAACCCTGTCGCAGCTGAAGCCCGACGCCGCCTTCAACGCCCTGCACGGTCCCTACGGCGAGGACGGCACCATTCAGGGCATCCTCGAAGTTCTCGGAATTCCCTATACGCATTCGGGCGTTCTGGCCTCGGCCGTGGCGATGAACAAGCCGATGGCCAAGACCGTGATGGCCGCCGCCGGCGTGCCGGTGCCGACCGGCACGACGGTGACGCGCACTGAAGCCGCCCGCGCCCATGTGATGGCGCCGCCCTATGTTCTGAAACCGGTGGCGGAGGGGTCGTCCTATGGCGTCTTCATCGTCGGCGAGGATCAGCAGCATCCGCCGCAGGAGTTGACCCGGCCCGACTGGGCCTATGGCGAGACCCTGATGGCCGAGAAATTCGTCGCCGGCCGGGAACTCACCTGCGCCGTCATGGGCGACCGTGCGCTGGGGGTGATCGATATCCGGGCCGCTGACGGCGGCTGGTACGATTATCACGCAAAATACTCAAAAGGCGGGTCTATCCACATCCTGCCCGCACAAATTAAAGGAAATATTTACCAAAGGATTCAAGAGTTGAGCCTGAAGGCCCACCAGGCCCTCGGCTGCCGCGGCGTGAGTCGCGCGGACATTCGGTACGACGACCGCCCCGGAGGTACGGGCGAACTCGTCGTACTGGAAGTCAATACCCAACCGGGCATGACCGAGACCTCTCTGGTGCCTGAACTCGCGGCCCATTCCGGCCTGTCTTTCGGTGAGCTTGTTCGATGGATGGTGGAAGACGCCTCCTGCAGCCGTTGAAGGAGGCTTTGTCGCCTTCAGCGTCCGCGCGACCGGCTCCCGCCGGCGGCGGACGGCATGCGGACGCCTACGGCCTTCGCTCACCGGCTCAGGATCCTTACGCCGACGAGGCTTTCGCGGAGCGTTCGCAGCGCCGCGCGCCGCGCCGCCTGTCGCGCCGCAGCCGCCGTATCGGCTATCTGCTGTCGCTCGCCACCAGGCGCGGCGCCGGGATGGCGATGGCGATCTCCCTGCTTGCCGGAACCAGCGTCTACGGCGCGGTGCGCGGCGGTCAGTATGACGCTTTCGTGACCGAGTACGGCTCGCCGCCCGATCTGATCGCCCGCGCGCTCGGCCTGCGGCTCGACGCCATTACTATTTCCGGCCAGCGCGAACTCTCGGCGCAGGAAATTCTCGAATCCGCCGGCATCAGCGACCGCAATTCGCTGCTTTTGCTCGACGCCCATGCGGTGCGCGAACGCCTCAAGGCCATGCCGCTGATCAAGGACGCCGACGTCCGCAAGCTCTATCCCGACCGCCTGATGATCGAGGTCGCCGAGCGCGAGCCCTACGCGCTGTGGCAAAAGGACGGACAGGTCGTCATCATTTCCGCCGATGGCACCGTGATCGACGTGATGCGCGACCAGCGCTTCGCCGACCTGCCCTTCGTGGTCGGTGAAGGCGCGAATGCGCGCGTCAGCGAATTCATGAAAATCCTCGAAGCTTCCAGCGACGTGCGCTCGCGCGTGCGCGCCGGCGTTCTGGTGGCCGGCCGCCGCTGGAATCTGAAGCTCAATTCCGGCATCGACGTGAAACTGCCGGAAGCCGAACCGACCGCCGCCGCCGCCACGCTGGCGCGGCTGCAACGCGAGGGCCGTATCCTCGAAAAGGATATCGTGACCATCGACATGCGCATGCAGGGCCGCGTCGTCGCGCGTCTCTCGGAAGAAGCTGCAGCGGCCCGCGCGGAAGCGCAGGCGAAAAAGCCGCGCGGCAAGGGGGGTACGACGTGAACACCCGCAACGTCACGCCCCGCATGAAACCTTTGTCGGCCCGCAAGAGCGCGATCCTTTGCGCGCTCGACATCGGGACGTCGAAGATCGTCTGCCTGATCGCGCGGCTGATGCCGGCCGAAGCGTCCGACACGCTGCGCGGCCGCACCCATCGCTGCAAGATCCTCGGCATCGGCCATCAGCGCTCGCGCGGCATCAAGGGCGGCGCGGTCGTCGATATGGACGAAGCCGAACACGCGATCCGCCTCACGGTCGACGCCGCCGAACGCATGGCCGGGGTGCAGGTCGAGAGCGTCATCGTCAACGTGACGGGCGGACGTCTCGGATCGCAACATTACAACGCGAAGGTTCAGATCGGCGGCGCGGCCGTGTCAGAGCGCGATGTGCATCGCGTACTCGAAGCCGCCGCCGCGCAGACCGCCAGTCAGGGCCGCGCGGTGCTGCATTCCATTCCGACCGGCTTCTCGCTCGACGCCACACACGGCATTCGCGACCCCAAGGGCATGATCGGCGAGGAACTCGGCGCGCAGATGCATGTGGTCGGTTGCGACGCCGCCGCAATCCGCAATCTGATGCTCGCCATCGAGCGCTGCCATCTCGACGTCGAAGCCATGGTGGCGACGCCCTATGCGTCTGGCCTCTCCGGCCTTGTCGACGACGAAGCCGACATGGGCACCACGCTCATCGACATGGGCGGCGGCACGACCTCGATCGGCGTCTTCAGCGGCGGCCATGTGGTGCATGTCGACGCCATCGCGGTCGGCGGCAATCATGTCACGATGGACGTGGCGCGCGGCCTGACCATCCGGCTCTCCGACGCCGAACGCCTCAAGACTCTGTATGGCTCCTGCATCGCCTCGACATCGGACGAGCGCGAGGCGATCGCGATCTCGCAGGTCGGCGAAGACGGCGACCACGCCCATCACGTGCCGAAGTCGCATCTCGTGCGGATCATCCGTCCGCGCATCGAGGAAATTCTCGAACTCGTCCGCGACCGCCTGACGGCGGCTGGCCTTGCGCCCGGCGCGCGTCAGCGCGTCGTGCTTACGGGCGGCGCCTGCCAGCTCACCGGCCTGCCGGAAGCAGCCCGTCGCATCCTGTCGAGTCAGGTTCGGATCGGCCGTCCGCTCGGCATTCAGGGACTGCCGGAATCGGCCAAGAGCCCGGCGTTCTCAGCATCGCTGGGGCTGCTGATCTATCCGCAGGTTGCGGGGATCGAACATTTCGAACCCCGCCGTTCGCAGGTCATGAAGGGTACCGGTACCGATGGATACATTTCCCGCGTCGGGAGATGGCTCCGCGAGAGTTTCTGAACTGCCGATGGGACGAGGCGGCGCGGCGGCCGCAACGCTCCAGAGGTGAACGCAAACATGAAAACGGGCGACAACAGCCCAAGTCGAGAGGCCAGGATATGACGATCAATCTCAAAGGTCCCGAACTCCGGGAACTGAAGCCCCGCATCATGGTCTGCGGCGTCGGCGGCGCAGGCGGCAACGCGGTCAACAACATGATCGTCTCGGGCCTGATCGGCGTCGACTTCATCGTCGCCAACACCGACGCGCAGGCGCTGACAGCCTCCAAGGCCGACCGCATCATCCAGATGGGTCTGCAGGTCACCGAAGGCCTCGGGGCCGGATCGCAGCCGGAAGTCGGACGCGCCGCCGCCGAAGAGGCGCTCGAGGAAATCCGCGACCACCTCGCGGGCGCCCACATGGTGTTCGTCACCGCCGGCATGGGCGGCGGCACCGGCACCGGCGCTGCTCCCGTCATCGCCCGCATCGCGCGCGACATGGGCATCCTGACGGTCGGCGTCGTCACCAAGCCTTTCCAGTTCGAAGGTCAGCGCCGCATGCGGGTCGCCGACGCGGGCATCACCGAACTGCAGAAGTCGGTCGATACGCTCATCGTCATCCCGAACCAGAACCTGTTCCGCGTCGCCAATGAGAAGACGACCTTCGCGGACGCCTTCTCGATGGCCGATCAGGTGCTCTACTCGGGCGTCGCCTGCATCACCGACCTGATGGTCAAGGAAGGCCTCATCAATCTCGACTTCGCCGACGTTCGCGCCATCATGCGCGAAATGGGCAAGGCCATGATGGGCACCGGCGAAGCCTCCGGCGAGAAGCGCGCCGTGCATGCCGCCGAAGCCGCGATCTCCAACCCGCTGCTCGACGAAGTCTCCATGAAGGGCGCGCGCGGCCTGCTGATCTCGATCACCGGCGGCAACGACCTGACGCTGTATGAAGTCGACGAAGCCGCCAGCCGCATCCGTCAGGAAGTCGACGATGAGGCCAACATCATCCTCGGCGCGACCTTCGACGAAAGCCTCAGCGGCATCGTGCGCGTCTCGGTCGTGGCGACCGGCATCGACACGCCAGCACATCTGCGCGAGCAGCACACGCCCGAGCAGCGCATCGCCGAAGTCACCCAGAAGCTGCGCGCGCAGGCCGCTCCCGCCCGCGCCGCCGAGCCGGCCCCGGCCCGCGCCCCTCAGCCGATGCAGATGCCCGAGCCCGTTCAGGCTTATGCGCCCCCGGCCCAGCAGGACTATGCCGCGCCCGCGCCGCAGATGCGCCAGCCGATGCAGCAGCCCGCCCCGGCGCCGCAGCAGATGATGAACGACGTGCACATCCAGCCGGCGCAGCCGCGCATTCAGCAATATGCCGAAGCGCCCGCCCCGGCTCCACGCTCGGTCGAGCATCACCAGCCCGGCCCGTTCATTCCGCCGGCCGCCGAACACCCCGTGCTGCGCGCGCCCCGCATGCCGCAGGTCGAGGATCTGCCGTTGCCGGGCCAGAACCAGATCCGCGCCCAGCGTGGCGAAATGCCGGCTGAACCGCAGGGCATGGAAACCAAGCGCCGCACGCTTCTGGAACGTCTCGCGTCGTTCGGCCTGAGCCGTCAGGACGAGCCGCAGCAGCCGCCGCGTCAGATCGCCCCGGCCCGGCCGGCCGCGCCGCAATATGCGCCGCGCCAGCAGCAGCCGTCGCCGACGCATGCGGAGTACACGAAGCGTCCGACCATGGCGCCGCAGCCCCGTCCGGCGCCGCAGCAAAGCCAGCTCGATCTGCATGGCCGCGCTGCGCCGCAGCAACGCCAGATGGAAGACGACAACCTCGAAATCCCGGCTTTCCTGCGCCGTCAGGCGAACTGAATCGCCGTTTCGACCGAAAACCCAAAGGCCCGCGCCGGTCGCGGGCCTTTGTCATAGACGAAAGTCGACAAAGTAAATAATCGCTTAATTTCAAGGTGATAAGAAACGGACACTTTGTAACGCCGAGTTAGAAACCGTGATTTGGTTCGAGTCCGCCAGCAGCGTATTTTGCTCCTGCGTTGGGGGCAGCGTAGGCCACCCGATGATCCGCACCTTCGAATTGCTGAGTTT
>CANJEY010000273.1 GCA_947472615.1 Beijerinckiaceae bacterium | reverse complement strand
CGGCGCGCCGGTCGAGCGCCACGTCGGCTCCGAGATCGCGGCATATCGCGACGCCCGCGTCTGACCCGGAACTGGCGATGACGCGCGCGCCGCCCCATTTGGCGAATTGCACCGCATAGGCGCCGACGCGCCCGGTCGCGCCCGGCACATAGACGGTCTTGCCCGCCACCGGCCCATCTGAAAACACCGACCTGTGGCCCGTCATGGCCGGAATGCCGAAACAGGCGCCCTCGGCGAAACTCGTGTTGTCGGGCAGCGGTCGCACGAGAGCGGCCGGCAGCGTGATATATTCGGCCGCCGTTCCCATCGGACGCTTCCATTGCGCGCTGTAGGTCCAGACGCGGTCGCCGGGGCGAAAGCCCGTCACGCCCGCGCCAAGCGCCTCGACGACACCCGCGCCGTCCGAATGCGGCACGATGCGGGGAAATTCCAGCTTGCCGGCCGCATTGCCGCGCTTCTTGTAATCTGACGGGTTGATGCCCGAAGCGTGCAGACGCACCAGAACCTCGCCCGGACCGGGCAGCGGGGTCTCCATCTCGCCGGCCCGGATGACCTCGTCCGCCGGACCGCCCTTTTCGTACCATCCCGCCAGCATGTAACTCTCCCCAAGCTTTCCGACATGGCTAGGGTTTCGGACGCGCAGGCGCAAGCCCGCCCGCAATTGTCTTGCGTTTTTCGGGAAAGCGCGTATATGAGACCCATCAGTTTCTCATATGGATCGTCTTCGGATGGTCGATTGTTGAGAGTGGGCAGCCAGACCGGCTCCCGCTCTTTTTTGTTGCCGCGAGCCTGCTCGCGTCGGCCGGTCGGCACAGCGACGATGCGCGAAAATGACCACGTCTGCACCGGGCGCAGAGCCCCTAGATCTTCTCGACGAACCCCGCCTCATGGACGAGACGGGCGTCGCGGCGCGAGTCGCCAACATCGCCATTCCGGTTTTGAAGGATGTCGGCTACCGGCTGGTGCGGGTGAAGATTTCATCCAACAACGGCATGACGCTGCAGATCATGTGCGAACGTCCCGACGGGACGATGAACGTGCAGGATTGCGAGAAGGCCAGCATGGCGCTGTCGCCGATGCTGGATCTCGAAGATCCGCTGAGCGCGCCCTATCATCTCGAAATGTCATCGCCCGGCATCGACCGGCCGCTGGTGCGCATCAGCGATTTCCAGCGCGCGATCGGCCACGAGGCGCGCATCGAACTGTCGGTGATGATGGACAGCCGCAAGCGGTTCCGCGGCTGGATCGAGGGTGTCGACGGCGAGGGCCGCGACGCGATGCTGCGTCTGCGCCGAACGGATTCGAAGGGCGATGAAGAAGCCGACGTGGTGCTGACCATGCGCGACATCGCCGAAGCGCGCCTGATCCTCACCGAAGCGCTGATCCGCGAATCGCTGCGCGCCGCCAAGGCCGCCGTGCTCGAAGACGGCGACGAGGGCGAGGGCGAGCAGGACGCGCAGCCCGAGACCGAAGCCGCCCCGGAGGGCCCAAAGCGGGGTCCCGGTCGTTTCGCTTCGCGCAACCAGAACAAGCCGAAGCCCGTGTGGGCGCCGGCCGCAAAGAAGAAATCCCCGAAGCCCGGCGCGCCGGGACGAGGCTGACCTACGACGTTTTTCCGCAAAGGAGATAAAGCATGGCGATCAGCGCCAACCGACTTGAACTTCTTCAGATTGCCGACGCGACGGCGCGCGAGAAGTCGATTCCGCGCGAAGTCGTGCTGGCTGCGATCGAGGATTCGCTGCAGAAGGCGGCCCGCTCTCGCTACGGGCAGGAGACGGAAGTTCGCGCCGAGATCAATCCGAAGACCGGCGAAATCCGCTTCTCGCGACTGATGCTGGTCGTTGATCAGGTCGAGAACGACGCGACCCAGATCACCCTCAACGACGCGCATCGCAAGAACCCCGCCGCGCAGGTCGGCGACTGGATCGCCGAGACGCTGCCGCCGTTCGACTTCGGCCGTATTCCGGCCCAGTCGGCCAAGCAGGTCATCGTGCAGAAGGTGCGTGAGGCCGAGCGCGACCGCCAGTTCCAGGAATACAAGGACCGCATCGGCGAGATCATCAACGCCGTGGTGAAGCGCGCCGAATACGGCAACGTCATCGTCGATCTCGGCAAGTCGGAAGCCATCATCCGCCGCGATGAGCTGATCCCGCGCGAGATGTTCCGCCCGGGCGATCGCGTCCGCGCCTATGTGTACGACGTGCGCCGCGAGCAACGCGGCCCGCAGATCTTCCTGTCGCGCACACATCCGCAGTTCATGGCGAAGCTGTTCGGGCAGGAAGTGCCGGAAATCTACGACGGCATCATCGAGGTGAAGTCGGTCGCGCGCGATCCGGGTTCGCGCGCCAAGATCGCCGTTCAGTCGCGCGATTCCTCGATTGATCCTGTCGGCGCCTGCGTCGGCATGCGCGGCTCGCGCGTGCAGGCGGTGGTGAACGAACTGCAGGGCGAGAAGATCGACATCATTCCGTGGTCGCCGGACGCCGCGACCTTCATCGTCAACGCGCTGCAGCCCGCGGAAGTCGTCAAAGTTGTGCTCGATGAAGATTCCTCGCGCATCGAGGTCGTGGTGCCGGACGATCAGCTGTCGCTCGCCATCGGCCGCCGCGGCCAGAACGTGCGTCTGGCGTCGCAGCTCACCGGCTGGGACATCGACATCCTGACCGAGGCGGAAGAATCCGAGCGCCGTCAGAAGGAATTCACCGAGCGCACGCAGACATTCATGAATGCGCTCGACGTCGACGAAGTCGTGGCGCAATTGCTGGCGTCGGAAGGCTTCCGGTCGGTCGAGGAACTGACCTTCGTGGACATCGCCGAACTGGGTTCGATCGAGGGCTTCGACGAGGAGACCGCGACGGAAATCCAGAACCGCGCCATCAATTATCTCGCCGCCATCGAGGCGGAGTTCGAAGAGAAGCGCAAGGCGCTCGGCGTCGCCGACGAATTGAAGGACGTTCCGGGCCTGACCGGCGCGATGCTGGTGAAGCTCGGCGAGAACGACGTGAAAACCGTCGAGGATCTCGCTGGTTGCGCCACCGACGATCTCGTCGGCTGGAGCGAGCGCAAGGACAACGAGACCATCAAGCAGCCGGGCTATTTCGACGGCATCGAAATCTCGCGCGAGGACGCCGAGGCCCTGATCATGTCGGCCCGCGTCAAGGCCGGCTGGATCGAAGCCCCAGTGGCGGCCGAACCGGACGCAGAGGCCCCGGCCGAAGCGGCGCAAGGCTGAGGAGCAGGCAAACGTGGCGAAGGCGGCTCGCGCAGAGGCGGACGAGGAGGGTTCGGAACGAACCTGCATCGTCACGCGCGAAAAGCACTCGCCCGACGACATGATCCGCTTCGTGCTCGGGCCGGAGGCGCAAGTCGCCCCCGACCTGCGGCGCAAGCTGCCGGGGCGCGGCGTCTGGGTGTCGTGCTCGGCGAAAAAGGTCGACGAAGCCGTGCGCAAACAGGCGTTCGGGCGCGGCTTCAAGACGCAGGCCAAGGCGTCGCCCGATCTGGCGGCGGAGGTCGACCGGTTGCTCGAACGCGATGCGCTCGAAGGCCTGTCGATCGCCAACAAGGCGGGGCTGATCGTCAGCGGCGCCGCGAAGGTTGAGGCGGCGATCGAAAAAGACTGGGCCATGGCGCTGATTCACGCCACGGATGGCGGGCCTGACGGGGTCCGCAAGATCGATCAGGCTGTGGCGCGGCGGTTCGGAACGCCTGCCGCAATCGAAAAATGGCAGACCTTCGCTTCTGGCCAATTGGATTTGGCATTGGGGCGGACAAATGTGATACATGCAGCCGTAAAGCGAGGCGCGGCTGGCGAACTTTTCCTGTCTCGGTGCCGGCGGCTCGTAGCCTACCGGACAGCCGGAACGGCTGCCGCAGAGGCGACGCGCGCCGCTGAACGGACTCAACGAACGCCCGGAGACCCGGAGCCGCAAGCTCGGGACGACGGGCTTGAAGCTATTGCGTACAAGGCTTCGGGGCTGGGCCTCGCGGCTGACGATAAGTCCAACGGGCTTGGCCCTGGGATCGAGAGCTGATGACAGAAACGAAGAATACCGGCGACAAGCCCCTCTCCGTGGGAACCAAGACCCTGACGCTGAAGCGCCCGGTGGAGCAGGGCGTCGTGCGGCAGAGCTTCTCCCACGGCCGTCAGAAGACGGTGGTGGTTGAGAAGGTGAAGAGCCGCATCGTGACGCCGCCGACCGCCAGGGCCCCGGCGGCGCCCACTCCTGCCGTGGCGGCTCCCGCCGCCGCGCCGGTCGTGGCTGCGCCCGCAGCCGCGCCTGTCGCGCCACGCGGCCCGACCGTCGCCCGCGCCCCGGCCGCGCCGCAGCGCGCCCCGAGCGGCGTCGTCCTGCGCACGCTGACCGACGAAGAGCGCGACGCCCGCGCCCGCGCCCTCGTGGGCGCGCAGGCTCGTGAGGAAGAGGAACGCCGCATCGCCGAGGCCGAGGCCAAGGTTCGCCGCGAGCGCGAGGAGCGCGAGCGCGCCGAACGCGAGGAAGCCGAAGCCCGCAAGCGCGAGGAAGACCAGCGCCGTCAGGCCGAAGCCGACGCCAAGCGCCGCGCAGAGATGGAAGCCAAGCGCCGGCTCGCCGGCGGCGAGCCCGCTCCGCCACCGCCCCCCGGCACGGTCCGCCGCGCGCCCGGCCTAGCGACGCCGGCCGGAACGACCACCGCCGCTCCGGCTGCGCCCGTTGCTGGCGCGACCGCCGCGCCGGCCGCCGCAGCGCCTCGCGTTGCGCCGCGTAACGAGGAAGAAGAGGTCAAGCGCGTCATCCGGCGTCCGGGCCTGCCCACGAAGGTCGTTCTGCCGCCGCGTCCCGTGAAGGGCGCGGAGCCGAAGGTCCGCGGCCGTCTGACGGTCACGAGCGCCACGGCGGAGGAAGAAGAGCGCACGCGGTCCGTAGCGGCGTTCCGCCGTCGCGTCCAGCGCCTCAAGGGCGGCGGCTCGCAGCAGAAAGAGAAGATTCTGCGCGAAGTTGTGCTGCCCGAGACGATCACCATTCAGGAACTCGCCAACCGCATGTCAGAACGCGCGGTCGACGTCATTCGCCTGCTGATGAAGCAGGGCCAGATGGCGAAGATCACCGACGTCATCGACGCCGACACGGCGCAGCTCATCGCCGAGGAACTGGGCCACACGGTCCGCCGCGTCGCCGAGTCGGACGTGGAAGAAGGCCTGTTCGACGAGCCCGATCACGACGATCATCTGCTGCCGCGTCCGCCTGTGGTCACCATCATGGGCCACGTCGACCACGGCAAGACCTCGCTGCTCGACTCGATCCGCCTGACCAACGTCGTCTCGGGCGAAGCCGGCGGCATCACGCAGCACATCGGCGCCTATCAGGTGAAGTCGCCGACCGGCCTGCCGATCACGTTCATCGACACGCCCGGCCACGCCGCGTTCACCGCCATGCGCGCCCGCGGCGCGAAGGTTACCGACATCGTGGTTCTGGTCGTGGCCGCCGACGACGGCGTCATGCCGCAGACGGCGGAAGCCATCGCGCATGCGCGCGCCGCCAAGGTGCCGCTGATCGTGGCGATCAACAAGATCGACAAGTCCGACGCCAATCCCGACCGCGTCCGCACCGAACTGCTCCAGCATGAGGTGCAGGTCGAATCGCTCGGCGGCGACGTGATCGAAGTCGAAGTCTCGGCCACCAAGAAGATCAACCTCGACCGTCTGCTCGAGATGATCGCCCTGCAGGCAGAACTGCTCGACCTCAAGGCCAATCCCGACCGTGCGGCTGAAGGCACCGTCATCGAAGCGCGTCTCGATCGCGGCCGCGGTCCTGTCGCGACCGTGCTGGTGCAGCGCGGCACGCTGCGGATCGGCGATCTCATCGTCGCCGGCGCCCAATGGGGCCGCGTTCGCGCGCTGCTCGACGATCAGGGCGTCAACAAGCAGGAAGCCGGCCCGTCGATGCCCGTCGAGGTGCTGGGCTTCTCGGGCGCGCCGGAAGCCGGCGATCGCGTCGCGGTTGTCGAATCCGAGGCGCGCGCGCGTGAAGTCACCGAATACCGCGAGCGTCAAAAGCGCGAGAAGGCCGCCGTGCGCGGCGGTTCGGCGCGCGGCTCGCTCGCCGACATGATGACGCAGTTGAAGACGGCGGGCCGCAAGGAATTCCCGCTCGTCATCAAGGGCGACGTGCAGGGCTCGGTGGAGGCGATCATGGCCGCCCTCGACAAGCT
>CANJEY010000272.1 GCA_947472615.1 Beijerinckiaceae bacterium | reverse complement strand
TCCGTATCGGACGCCGATCATGCGGCGACGATGGGGCAGGGACCGCAGCTGCCTCCGCGATCCAGTTGAACAATGATAACTGTCATTTCAGTTTTACACAAGCGCTTGACATAAGGGCAAAGTGTCAGATGATCTTGTCGCATGGGGGCGGTCCGGGCGCGCAGCGCCCTTTCTCGGAGATCAGCATGACAAGACTTCTTTCGGTTATTGCGGCCGGCGCGGCCGCCCTCGCGGCGACCGGGCCTGCCAGCGCGCAGGACGCTTCTGCAGGCGAAAAGGTTTTCCTCAAGTGCAAGGTGTGTCACCAGATCGGCGATGGAGCGAAGAACAATGTGGGTCCGGTTCTGACCGGCATTGTGGGTCGCGCGGCCGGGACGTTTCCGGGCTATACGTATTCGGATGCGAACAAGAACTCAGGCCTGACTTGGGATGAGGATACGTTGACCGTCTATCTCAAGAACCCGAGGGCCAAGATCCCCGGCACCAAGATGACGTTTCCGGGGCTGACGTCGGACGACGATATCCGTAACGTGATCGCCTATCTGAAGACGTTCCCGGCGAAGAGCTGACACAACGATCTGGACGGCTGGCGTGGCAAGGCGACCCGCCGTCCACCCAACGGAAAATGAGCGCATGACAATCGGCACCGGCAGCAAATTCCTTGATGCGCTCGATGGCGTCACCCAGAAGGTTCCGCCGGTCTGGCTGATGCGGCAGGCGGGCCGCTATTTGCCGGAATATCGCGAGATCCGGGCCACAGCGCCGTCGTTTCTCGACTTCTGCTACAATCCGAAGCTGGCTTCAGAAGCGACCCTGCAGCCGATCCGGCGTTTCGGTTTCGACGCCGCGATCCTGTTCAGCGACATCCTCGTGGTGCCGGACGCGCTGGGCCAGACGGTTTCGTTCGAGGCCGGCGAAGGCCCGCGTCTCGACCCGATTGAAACGCGCGCCCAGTTCGAGGCCTTGCACCGCGAACTCGATTACAGCCGGCTCGGCGCCGTGCTGGAAACCGTACGGCTGACGCGCGCGGCCTTGCCGGCGGAGGTGGCGCTCATCGGTTTCTGCGGCGCGCCCTGGACGGTGGCGACCTACATGATCGCCGGACGCGGCACGCGCGATCAGGAGCCGACCCGGCGCTTCGCGTATGAACATCCCGACATTTTCGCCGATCTGATCCAGCGCCTCGTCGACGCCTCGACGAATTATCTGCTGCGGCAAATTGAGGCCGGCGTTCAGGCCGTTCAGATTTTCGACAGCTGGTCGGGCGTATTGCCGGTGACGGAGTTCGAGCGCTGGTGTCTCGCGCCCGTGAAGGCCATCGCGGCGAATGTGCGCAAGGCGTCGCCCGGCGCGCGAATCATCGCATTTCCGCGCGGCGCGGGCTCTTATCTGCCGCGATTCACGTCCGAAGATGGATTTTCCGGCCTGGGTCTCGACACGGCCGTCGATCCCGACTGGGCCGCGAAGCAGCTGTCGCGCCGCCTCGCCCTTCAGGGCAATCTCGATCCGATTGCACTGCTGGCGGGCGGGCGCGGGCTCGACGAAGGCGTCGAGCGGATCATGCAGGCGTTCGAAGGGCGTCCGCATATCTTCAATCTCGGACACGGCATTCTGCCGCCGACGCCGATCGCACACGTCGAGCGGATGCTCAGCCGCATCAGGCGCTGAGCGTTATCGGGAGCGAACGCAACATGGATTTGATCGAAGACCGGAAGGACCGCGCGCGCGCGTGGTTCGAAACCGTTCAGGCGCGGTTGATCGACGCGATGGAAGGGCTGGAACGCGAGTGTCCGGGTCCGTTCTTTCCCGAGGCGACGGAGCCCGGGCGCTTCGACCTGAAGCCGTGGTCGCGCGCGGATCACAGCGGCGCGCCGGGCGGCGGCGGACGCATGGCGATCCTGAAAGGTCGCGTGTTCGAGAAGATGGGCGTGCATACGTCCACTGTATACGGCACTTTCGCGCCTGAATTCGCCAGCCAGATTCCCGGCGCGGACGTCGATCCGCGCTTCTGGGCGTCGGGCATTTCGGTGATCGCGCATCCGTGGAATCCGAACGCGCCGACGATCCACATGAACACGCGCTTCGTGGTCACATCGAAGGCTTGGTTTGGCGGCGGGGCAGACCTGACGCCGGTTCTGGACCGTCGCCGGGTGCAATCGGACGCCGATGCCTTGTGGTTTCACGCCGCGATGCGCGGTTCCTGCGAGCGGCATGCGCGCGTCGCCCCCTATGACAAGTTCAAAGCATGGTGCGACGACTATTTCTTCCTGAAGCACCGTAACGAGCCGCGCGGCATCGGCGGCATTTTTTACGACTATCTGAACAGCGGCGGCGACGCGCAGAATTCCGGCTGGGACGACGATTTCGCCTTCACGCGCGACGTGGGCGAGACCTTCATCTCGGCCTATGTGGACGTGATGCGCCGCAATTTTGCATCGTCATGGACGCCGGCCGACCGCGAGGAGCAGCAGGTCCGCCGCGGGCGCTACGTCGAATTCAATCTGCTCTACGACCGCGGCACGACATTCGGGCTGAAAACCGGCGGCAATGTCGAATCGATTCTCTCATCCATGCCGCCTTTAGTCCGCTGGCCGTGACATTTTGCGCCTTTGGGACGCGGCCGATCTGACAATTTTTCGCGTCGTCAACAATTTCAGCTGACAAACTGGATTGTCGTTATATCCTGACACTTGGCAAGCGTCCGCGACACGGGCGGGAGCCTTGACCGCCGGCAGGATGCGACATGACAGCGGCAGGCGCAGACGATCGGGGGGTATGGCGGCCTGAGTTTGCCCCGGCCATTCGTCGTAATCTCTGCACCGATTGCGGCCTGTCGCGCACGACCGACCCGGGGCGCTGCGGCGCGGCGTGTCAGTTCATCCGCCCCAATTATGCCGAGTTGGAAAAGCGGGTTCACGGCCGGGCTCGCGACGAGGCGCGGCCGGACGAAATCTTTTTCGGGCCTTTTCGCCGCATGGAGCGCGCGGCGATGATCCAGCCTGCCGTCGGCGCACAATGGACCGGGATCACGACGCGCATCGCCGAACGGCTGCTCGAAACCGGCGCGTGCGACGCGGTGCTGACGATGGCGGCGGACCCGCAGGACCGCTGGCGGCCGGTTCCGGTGCTGGTGACGAAGCCGGAAGGCATGGCGCAATGCCGCGGGATGCGGATGGGGTTCGCGCCATTGCTGGCGCTGCTCGAGCCGGCGCGCGCCGCCGGGCATCGGCGGATCGCCGTCATCGGCATCCCGTGCCAGATTTATGCGCTGCGGGCCATCGAGGCGGAACTCGGATTCGAGCGCGTCTTCGTCATCGGCACGCCGTGTTCGGACAACACCACGACCGAACGCTTTCACGAATTTCTGGGGCTGCTGTCCAACCGGCCGGACACGATTTCCTATCTGGAATTCCGGGCGGATTATCACGTCGAACTGCGCTTCGACGACGGACGCAAAAAGACGATTCCCTTTCTGCAATTGCCGCTGTCCAATCTGGCGCCGGACTTCTTCCCGCTGACCTGCCGAACCTGCGTCGACTACACCAATGCGCTCGCCGACATCACGGTGGGCTACATGGGCGGCGAGGGCGAGCAGTGGCTTATCGTGCGCAACGAGCGCGGCGAGGAATTGCTGGGCCTGCTCGGCGATGACGTCCGCCTGCAAACGCCCGGCAGCGCCGGCAAGCGCCGCAACGCCGTGAAAGGCTTCATGGCCAATGTCGAACGGGCGGCGGACGGTTTGCCGCTGCGGCGCATGCCGAACTGGCTGCGGCCGATCGTCGGCTGGCTGATGCCGCGCATCGGGCCGAAGGGCCTCGAATTTGCCCGCGCGAGAGTCGAAATGAAAGCGATCGAAACCATCCTGCACCTGCGCCGCCGTCTGCCGCGCCGCCTGCGGGCGATGGCGCCGCCGCATGTGTGGAAACTGGCCGCAGCCTATGGGTTGACGCCGGACGCGCACGAAATCCCGCGCGTCGCATCGGTGGACCCGGAATTGCGGCCCGAAATTGCGGAGCTGTCGCGGTGACGATGGTCAGAACCTATCCGGAGCCGTCCGCGGTTCTCGAACTGCTCAAGCCGATCACTTGGTTTCCGCCGATGTGGGCGTTCGGCTGCGGCGTCGTGGCGTCGGGCGTGCCGCTGGCCGAGCGCTGGCCGGCGGCGCTGGTCGGCGTCGTGCTCGCCGGACCGCTAGTCTGCGCCATGAGTCAGGCGGCGAACGACTGGTACGACCGCGATGTCGACGCGATCAACGAGCCGCATCGGCCAATCCCGTCGGGGCGGATTCCGGGCCGCTGGGGATTCTATATCGCGGTCGTCTGGACCCTTCTGTCGCTGCTGGTCGCCTCCGCGCTGGGACAATGGGTGGAGATCGCCTGTCTGCTCGGGGTGGCGTTCGCCTGGGCCTACAGCGCGCCGCCGATTCGGCTGAAACTGAACGGCTGGTGGGGCAACGCCGCCTGCGGCCTGTCTTACGAGGGGTTGGCGTGGGTGACCGGTCATGCAGTCATGCTTGGAGGCGCGATGCCGACATGGCGATCGCTGCTGCTCGCGCTGCTTTACAGCGTCGGCGCGCACGGGATCATGACTCTCAACGATTTCAAATCGATCAAGGGCGACAGCCAGATGGGAATCAGGTCGCTGCCGGTGATGCTCGGACCGCAGTCGGCCGCCGCGACCGCCTGTGCGGTGATGCTCGCTCCGCAACTCGTGGTGATCGTCCTGCTCTTGGTCTGGGGGCGTCCATGGGAGGCCGGAATCGTCTGTGTTCTGGTCGGCGGCCAGATCGCCATGATGCGCAGATTTATGGCTGCGCCGGTGGACAAGGCGCTCTGGTACAGCGGTTTCGGCGTTCCGTTCTATGTTCTGGGAATGCTGGCGAGCGCGTTCGCGCTGCGCGCCATTAACTAGTCTGATCGTCAGGGCAGCCTGTCTGCTGCCGCATTGCTGTCCCGCGAAATGGTCACGAGTGTCCGGGCAAGTTGCACAATAGACTTGCTTGCGGATCGATCTGTATATCTCTATTGACGGTATTCGATGCCATGCGCGCTTGCGTTTGGAAATCCGCCGAGGCCGAACATGATTGGCGACGCGTTCGTCAAGCCAGACATCACCCTGATGCTCGATGCAGACGGCGTGATCCGCAAGGCGGAAGCTTCGGAGGCCCTGGCCGACGAAGGGGTCGGGGCTTTGCGTGGCCGCTCCTGGACTGACACGATCGACCCGGCCGTCACCGAGCAGATTCGCGGCATGATCGAAGGCGCCCGCAACGCCGGCGTGTCGTCCTGTTTTCGCGTCCAGCAGAAGCTGCCAAGCGGCAAGGAACTGCCGTTCGAATATACGACCTTCAGCCTTGGCCACGCCGACGGTTTCGTGGCGGTTGGCAAGAACCTTCAGGGCATTGCCGACCTTCAGGCCCGGCTGCAGGCGGCGCAGAGGGAAAGGGAACGCGATTACTGGAAATTCCGTGAGATCGAGACTCGCTACAAGATGCTGTTCGATGCGTCGGCCGAGCCCGCCGTCATCGTGCGCGCCTCTAACATGCGCATTTTCGAAGCCAATGTGGCCGCCACCCGCAGCCTCGGCCTTCTGCCGGGGCCGGAATTCTGCCCCGATCTCGCCCCCCGCGACCGCCGCGCTCTTGAGGCGATGCTCGACAAGGCCCGCGAACTGGGCCGCGCGCCCGGCATCGCGATCCGGCTGCCGTCCACAACCGGGCAATGGCGTGTACGCGCCTCGTTGATATCGACCGATTCCGAAACCTTCTACCTGATCCAGATGTCGCCGCTGGGGACGAGCGCGCCGTCAACTGAGACGGCGGAAGACCTTTACGTCGAACGGCTGCTGAAGCGTTTGCCCGACGGGTTCGTAGTCATCGACGCTGCGGGCTCCATCGTCAGGGCCAACAACACGTTTCTCGACCTCATCCAGATCGGCGCGGAAACCTCCATCATCGGCCAGAGCATCAAGCGCTGGCTTTCGCATCCGGGCGCGGACATCACGCTGCTGCTCGATCTGCTGTCGCGGCACGGCAACGTGCGTCAGATGTCGACGATGATCTATGGCGAGCTGGGGTCTAACACGCCGGTAGAAATCTCGGCGATTGGCGATCGTACTGGCGCGGCTGAATTCGTCGGGCTGTTGCTGCGCGACGTCACGACACGCATCAGTGATGCGCGGCAGGCGGCGCCATTCGACTTCATCGACAATGTC
>CANJEY010000271.1 GCA_947472615.1 Beijerinckiaceae bacterium | reverse complement strand
GCGGCCATAAATTATTTTTCGTCGTGGAACGCCGTCCCGGGCCGGATTTAACCAAACTGGCCTGGAAAAGGCCCATTTTGGCGCCTGCGCCGCCTCCTTCGTCAGAGCAGACGGGTCCGGGTTCGAGCCTGCGGCTTGTTGTGAAACCGGGGGTCGCGCGCCGAATTGCCTCGAATTTGAATCAATCTCTTTTACTTTGATTATACTTACGGTGCCGGTGACAATTATAAATGCATCCGCGTAAAATGCGGCCAAATGACTTCAAGTCGCCTCAAAACAACGCTGCCACACTCCCGACATAAAGAATTCGGGGGTTGGTATGTCGAGGCGTTTTCTGGTTCAGGTGTTGGGAGCGGCGGGGCTTGCGCTGGCGGTCTGCGCTCCCGTTGCGGCGGCGGACGGCGTGTGGCCGAAGGCGAGCTACATTGTGGTCGGCGGGCAGACGCTGGTTCCTTACGGGTGGGTGGATTTCTGCAATCGCTATTCGGGCGAGTGCAACGGACGCGCCTTGCCAGCCATGGACCTCAACCTGACGGCGAAGACGCAAAAAATTCTCGAGAAGATCAACGGCTGGGTCAACAGCCATGTGAAATCCACCGCCGATCAGGATCACTGGGGCGTCGTCGATCAGTGGGACTATCCTTCCGACGGGCTTGGCGACTGCGAGGATTATGTTCTCTACAAGCGACGGCTGCTGATGGAAGAGGGTTTCCCGCGTGAGGCGCTGCTCGTCACCGTCGTCAAGGACGAGCACGGCGACGGCCATGCGGTGCTGACCGTCAAGACCAATCAGGGCGAGTACGTGCTCGACAATCTGCGCGACCAGATCCGGCCATGGTCGCAGACCGGCTACAAATACGTGAAGAGACAATCCCAGACCGATCAGAACGTCTGGGTTGATATCGGGGAGCCCACGCGGGCGCCGCTGATGGTTTCGCGCTGACCCCCAACGCGAGATCGAAACTTCTGCGCCGGTCCATGGGCCCGGCGCTTTTTTGTTGCGCTGCCGGAACAGGATTATTCAAACGCGGTTCATCTTGACCGTTGTATTCGTCCTGTGCGTTGATGACGGACCGCCGGGGTCGGCGGGTTGGTCCACAACGCATTTTGATGACGGTCGCTCCGGGGTCGGAGCATTGCAGCAGATCAGGGGAGTTCACCGCATGTCCATCCGCACGCACCACATGGCCATCGCCGCCTTCGCGTCGTCTCTCGGCTTCGCGGCTTTCGCGCCCGCGCAGGCGCAGACGGCCATCCAGCAATGCTCCGCGAAATATCAGGAAGCCAAGACCGCCAACACGCTCGGCGGCCAGACGTGGAACCAGTTCCGCACCAAGTGCCAGGCCGACCTGAAGGCGCAGCCCGCCGCCGCGACCACCGCCGCCCCGGCGGCGACCACGACGGCCGCGCCCGCCAACCCTCTGAAGCCCGCGACGGCGGCTGCGCCAGCCGCTCCGAAGCCCGCGACCACGACGGCCGCTGCGCCGGCGGCTCCGACGAACGCTGTTTTCCCGACCGCGATTGATCCGAAATACGCTAAGGAATCGGCCGGCAAGCAGCGCCAGAAAACCTGCCTCGACCAGTACAACGCCAACAAGGCGAACGGCGGCAACGGCGGCATGAACTGGATTCAGAAGGGCGGCGGCTATTACAGCCAGTGCAACAACAAGCTGAAGGGCTGAGCGGTTCAAATCTTGCTTGAAAATCACCCCCGGGGCGTTCCCGGGGGTCGTTTTTTGGCGCGCGTCCCGCGAGGGCGGAACGTCGCCGTGGTCGAGGATTTGGGACAGCGATGAACGGCAAGCCCAGCGAGTTCAAGCGGCGCATCGAGGGCACGCGCGTCTCGTCCGTGCTGTTCGTCGAAGACTATCTGCAGATGATCTTTGACGATTACGGGCTGACGCTCTACGTCTGGCCCGAGATCGAGAAGCGCGGGATAGTTATGCTGAACGGTCAGGCCGGTTACCGGGATGCGCTGTGCAATCTCATCAATTGCCGCGTGATCGAGGCCACCGAAAAGGACGACGAGATAGCCATCCTGTTCACCGATGGCTCCTATCTGACCATGAGCCTGCGGCCGGAGGATCGGGCGGGGCCGGAATCCGGTCTGTTCTTCAGCCAGATGGGCAGTCTGACGATCGTCTGGACCTGACGGCGCGCCAGGTCTGGCGCGTCGTTCGCCGCGTCAGTGCAGCAGCGCCGTGATGGCGTGGACGTGGAAATAGGTGCCTGCGAGCAGCACGATTCCCAGTCCGCCAAGAGCCGCCGAACCGATCGCGAAAGCCATCACGGACGACAACAGCGCTACCGAAGCCAGCACGATGCCGAGCTGGAGCACCAGCGAGCTCAGCTCGTAGGCGTGATACTGCCCGAAATATTCGTCGCGTTCGCGCTCCAGGCGTTTGGCTTTGGCGGCGAGTTCCTTGCGGCCTTCGTTGGTGCTCGGCTCGCTCTCCCAGCGGTCGATCGTCGCCTGCCAGGCTGTCATTTGCTTGGCGAGCGCGTCCTTGTCGCCGGGCTGTTCGATGCGTGAGTTTTCCAGCGCCGTGCGGACGACCGTCTGGCGGATCGTCTTGGCCTGGAAGAAGTTCCACGTGTCGCTGGTCTCGATGTTGAGCGCCAGCCCGTGGGTCTGCGCCGACTTGCCGAGCATTTCCGAAACCGCCAGGAACAGCGCCAGCACCGAGATCAGCAGGCCGATGAGTTTGGCGCCGCCCGAGCCCGTGTGGGCGGCGTGATGCGTCGATTCGTGCGCGATTTCGTGGACGGCTTCAGCCATAGATTTCCCCTGCAATCATCCCGCCGGCGGTCGGCTGCGTGATGTTTGCACGGCCGCTGCGACGTCGGCGTGACCATAAACGCGAAGCCGGGGCCGCGACAGGCCCCGTCTGCAACGTCCCCAGCTTTGCGCTTATTGCGTCAGCGCCTTTTTGGTCATGTCGACGACGTCCTTGGGCTGGTTCAGGACTTCCCGGACGGTCTTTTCCACATCCGATCCCTTGCGCCATGTGATGTCGAGGCCATGCATGTTGGCGCCCGCGACGAATTCGGGGTCGACCAATGCCTTTTCAAACGCCGTGCGCAGCAACGCGACCCGGTCGTCCGGCACGCCGGGAGGCGCGGCGAACGAACGGTTCTGGTTCAGCGCCAGCGATACGAGGCGCGCTGCGGCCTTCTTTTCCGGATCATCGCCGACGATCTCGACGAGAAGCGGCACGTTTGGCAGTCGCGAGTCCCGTACCTCGCCTGCCTGACTGAGCGGCACGAGCCAGCCGTCCTTGGCCTCAGGGAAATCGGTCAGAAAGGCTGGCCAAGTGCTGCCCGAACGTCCGTCCAGTTCGCCGGCGCGCATGGCGAGGTTCATTTTCGCCGCGCCTTCATAGCCCTGCACGACCTTGAATTTGGTGCCCGCCAGCGCGTTGTGCGCCATCGGCAGCAGCGCCGAGATGGAGCCCGCGCCGCTCGAGCCGATGTTGTAGGAGCGCTGCCGCGCATCTTCGATCGACTTGATTCCCGTTTCGGCGCGCACGACCGTGATGCCGTTGGCGGCGCTGAAATTGCCGATCCATTTAAACTTGCCGAGCGATTCCTGCAGCCCCGGCGCGCCGATGGCCTGAAACAGCAGCAGGCCGTTGGCTGCCATCACCAGATGCGTGCCGTCCTGCGGGGCGAGCTTGGCCGCATGGTTGATCGCCAGCAACCCGCCGGCGCCGACCTGATTAATCACCTGAATGCTGGGATTGCCCGGAATGTATTTGCCGATGAAGCGCTGCAATAGCCGCAGATATGCGTCGTATTCGCCGCCGACGCCGCCATGGGTGGACATGGTGATGGTCTTGCCGGCGTAGAAGTCCTGCGCCTGAACCGGAGTGGAAAAAGCGCCCATCGCCGCAATGACGCCCGCCAGCGCCGCGCTCCTCAAACGTTTCATGTTCGCCCTTCGAGATGTTGGGACGGCTTTATCGCCGCTTGCGGGCGAGAATATCGCGGCCTGCGTCGGGCGCAAGGCAAAACCGGGTCCGCCCCAAGGCGCGGGACTTGCTTGCGGGAAGGCCGGATTGCAGTTGTGATACCGGTCGCATCATTCCGTCTTGATGTTTTGCGGCTGGGGATTGTACGTCTTGCGATCCGACAGGAGCCCATCATGCCCATCGTCAATCGAATTTCGGAAATGGCCGACGACGTCGCCGTCTGGCGACGGCATCTGCACATGCATCCCGAACTGCTGTTCGAGGTGCATCAGACGGCCGCCTTCGTGGCCGACAAGCTGCGCGAATTCGGCTGCGACGAGGTTGTGACCGCGATTGGACGCACCGGCGTCGTGGGACTCATTCGCGGCCGGCTTCCGGGCGACCGGACGATCGGGCTCCGCGCTGACATGGACGCTTTGCCGATCGAGGAAGACAGCAGCGCGTCGCACCAGTCGCAGGTGAAGGGCCTGATGCACGCCTGTGGGCACGACGGCCACACCTCCATGCTTCTCGGCGCGGCGCGCTATCTGGCCGAGACGCGCAATTTCGCTGGCTCCGTCGCGGTGATCTTCCAGCCGGCAGAAGAAAACGGCGGGGCGGGGGCCAAGGCCATGGTCGACGATGGAATGCTCGACCGCTTTGGTATCGACGAGGTCTATGGCATGCACAACATGCCGGGCGTGCCGCTTGGCGGCTTCGCGATCCGGGCAGGGGCCATGCTGGCGTCGTCCACCCGCGTCGAGATCGAGGTCGAGGGGCTGGGCGGCCACGCGGCGAAGCCGCATCTGTGCGTCGATCCGATCGTGGTGGCGGCGCAGATCGTCACGGCCCTGCAAACCGTCGTTTCGCGCAGCGTGCATCCTCTCGACGGCAGCGTGTTGTCGATCACGCAGATCAGGGCCGGAACAGCCTTCAACATCATCCCCCAGACCGCTTATCTGGGCGGCACGTTGCGGACGCTGAAGAACGCGACGCGCGAACTCGCCTGCGAGCGCATCCGCGAGGTCGCCGAGGGCGTGGCCACGGCGCATCGCTGCAAGGCGACCGTAACGCTGACCACCGGTTATCCGTTGACAGAGAACGATCCAGACAAGACCCGGTTGGCTACGCGTGTGGCGAGCGAGATCGTCGGTTCCGCCAATGTCGACACCACGATGGTGCCCTCCATGGGGGCGGAAGACTTCTCGTTCATGCTGCTGGAGCGGCCGGGCGCATTCATCTTCGTCGGCAATGGGGATACGCCGGGGCTGCATCATCCACGCTACGATTTCAACGACGCCGCGCTTCCCATCGGCATGAGCTATTGGGCGCGGCTGGTGGAAACCGCTCTCCCGGCCTGAGGCGTCACGGTTGACGGCCGCGCGCAAGCCGTGCGTCAATGTCGAAAGAAGTTGTCTGAATTTGAACACAGGGGTTCACATGCGCGGCGTCGAACTTTTCGGAGCAGCCGGTTTCGTGACGATGGCGGCGTTGGCCGGGCCTGCGGCGGCGCAGGAACTGAAGATCGGTCTGGCGGCGGAGGCGAGCGCGCTCGATCCGCACTATCATAACTTGACGCCGAACATTCAGCTCGCCACGCAGGTGTTCGAGCGCCTGACGGATCAGGACAAGAATCAGGCGCCGCAGCCGATGCTGGCGGAAAGCTGGAAGGCCACTGACGACAAGACCTGGGAGTTCAAGCTCCGCAAGAATGTGAGGTTCTCCGACGGCAGCGACTTCACCGCGCAGGACGTGATCTATTCCTTCTGCCGCGTGCCGAAGGTCGAGAATTCGCCGTCGTCCTTCGTGGTGTCGACGCGCCCGGTCGATACGATGACCGCACCCGACCCCTATACGATCGTCATCACCACCGCGACACCCTATCCGCTGATGCCGCAGACGGTGTTCAGCATCGCCATCGTGTCGTCGAAACAGGCCGGCGCGCCGGCCGATCTGAAATACAGCAAGGATGGCTGTCAGGGCGTCGCCCAATGGCCGAAGACGGACGATTTCAACAAGCTTAAATTCGCCGGCACCGGCCCCTACAAATACACCCAGTACACGCCGGGCGACCGGATCGTGATGGAGCGAAACGACAGCTATTGGGGCAAGAAGCCCGCGTGGCAGAAGGTGACGCTGCGGCCGATCACCCAGTCTGCGGCGCGTGTCGCGGCGCTGCTGTCGGGCGATGTGGACTTCATCGAGAACCCGCCGATTCAGGATCTGCCGCGCATCCAATCGAACGCCGGCTTCGCGGTCGCGCAGGGCCTGTCGAACCGTGTCATCTATCTGCACTT
>CANJEY010000270.1 GCA_947472615.1 Beijerinckiaceae bacterium | reverse complement strand
GACGATGTGCGCAAGCTGCGCGGCATCCTCGAAGACAAGCGCAAGAGCTACGAATTCGTCCTGTTCAGCAATATGCCGCACGGCTGGATGAACGACACGATGCCGGGACGCTACCGTCCGAACGAGACGGCGCAGACGTGGGCGCTCATCCTCGATTTCATCACCCGCGTTCATGCCGGCGCCTTCCCGCCCGACCGGATGACCTGGAGTTTCAAATCTGACGCGGCAGTCGATTACGACTTCACCAAGAAGATAAGGCTCGCATGACGACCCAGCTTACGTTCGATCAGGCGCCGAGCGCGATACGAAACCCGCGGCCCAAACCGCCGTCCAGCTTCCAGAAAATGTACCGGCACTACCGGTCGAGCTTGATCGCGACCGGGTCCATTTTGGCAGGCTTGCTGCTGTGGGAATTTGCGGCGCGCCTGATCATTCGAGACAAGCTCTTTTTGGTCGCGCCATCCGAAGTGATCGTCCGCTCGATCGAGCTGCTGCAAACCGGCGAGATTCAGCAACACACGGCGACTAGTGCATTCGAATTCTTCGCCGGCTTCGCACTCTCCGCTGTCGTCGGCGTCTTTGGCGGCCTGATGATCGGCACCAGCAAGCTGACGCGAAATATCGCGACGCCCTGGATTTCAGCCCTCTATTCGACGCCAACCGTCGCATTGTCGCCCCTGCTGATCCTCTGGTTCGGCCTCGGGATGTGGTCGAAGGTGATCGTGGTCTTCATCGTCTCGGTGTTTCCAGTCCTGGTGAACACGCAGGCAGGAATCGAAGGCGCGGACGAAAGATTGGTCGAAACCGCGCGCGCGTTCGGCGCGAAGCGTTCGCAGATCTTCACCAAGGTGCTGTTGCCCGCGGCGGTGCCATTTATCGTTGCGGGCCTGCGGCTCGGCATCGGCCGCGGCCTGGTTGGCGTGGTGGTCGCCGAACTGTTCGGCGCGACGTCCGGCCTCGGTTATCTCATCACCGTTTCCAGCCAGATTTTCGACATGGGCGCTCTGTTCGCGGCTGTCGTGATCCTTGCGGGCGCGGGGGTGATCAGCACTGAACTTGTCAAGATCCTCGAACGCAAGATTGCGCCCTGGAGGGCATGATGGCTGACGCGCTTACCCTCGAACGTTCCGCCAGCGCCCATACCAACGCGAAGATGCAGGTCGTCAATCTCGTCAAGCGTTTTGAGAACGCTGCGACCGGTCAATCGATGGAGGCGCTGTCGGACATCAATCTGACCGTTCAAAAGGGCGAATTCCTGACGATCGTCGGACCGAGCGGCTGCGGCAAGACAACGCTGCTGCGCATTCTAGCCGGCCTCATCGAGCCGACATCCGGGCAGGTTCTGCTGGACGGCGTGCCGATCACCGGCCCTTCGCCAACACTCGGCTTTGTATTTCAGTCCGACAATCTGATGCCGTGGCGCACGGTCTGGGACAATGTCGGTTTCGGGCCCGAGATGCGCGGCGAGCGCAAGAAGGACTACGCGCCCCGTATCGAGCATCTGCTCGAACTCGTGGGCCTCGAAGGATTTGCAAAGTACTATCCGCATCAGCTGTCGGGAGGCATGCGTCAGCGCGTCAATCTGGCGCGGGCGCTGGCGATCGAGCCAGATGTGCTGCTGATGGACGAACCCTTCGCGGCGCTCGATGCGCAGATGCGCGAGATCATGCAGGACGAACTTCTGCGCATCTGGAAGGAGACTGGCAATACCGTCATCTTCATCACGCACCAGATCGACGAAGCTATCTTCCTGGCTGATCGCCTGTTGATCCTCGCCGCTCGACCCGGCCGCGTGCAGGAATTGATGGACATCGATCTTCCGCGCCCCCGCACACTCGAAATCAAGCGGACGCCGCATTTCACCGAGATGGCGGATCACGTCTGGCACGGCATCGAGCGTCAGGTGCGGGCGTCCATTCGGCATGAGCAATTCGCCAGCGGCGCGCCGAAGCGTTCGGGCGCGGAACTTGCGAGCTAGACTTTCTTTTTCGCCAAAGGAGTAGGGCATGACGGAACGCGTTTGGGACAAATACTTGTCGGAGGCGGACAAGATCCACATCACGTCGCAGAAGAAGACGCGGGTGGGGTTCGGCAAGAAGCCCGCCCTGTTGCTCATCGATCTATATCGCGCAGTCTTCGGCGACAAGCCGGAGCCTCTGATGGATGCGATCAAGACATGGCCATCGAGTTGTGGCATGGCGGGCTGGAATTCTCTGCCACATATCCAGAAGCTTCTTGCGGCTGCGCGCGAAGTTGGCATCCCGGTCATCCACATTTCGATGCTGGCGGATTCGGGCATGCTGAGCTGGGCTGAGGCGGCGCATCGCGACACGATGAAGCGCAGCGAACCGACCGACGCAGCGCTCATCGATCGCAAGCGGCGTAGCGCCGACATAGTCGATGAGGTTGCGCCAATTCCGGGAGAGATCGTGCTGCGTAAGACGGCGCCGAGTTCCTTCTGGGGAACGCCGTTGGCCGGTCATCTGACCTATCTGGGCGTGGATACGCTGATTGTGGCGGGCGAGAGCACGAGCGGGTGTGTTCGCGCTTCGGTCGTCGAGGCTGTCGCCAATCGGTATCGAGTACAGGTGGTCGAGGAATGCGTTTTCGACCGCCATGAAACGGCGCATGCGATGAACCTTTTCGACATGCATCAGAAATATGCGGATGTCATTCCGCTTGAAGAAGCGCTCGATCATATGCGCGCGCAGAAAGTATCGAGCGCGGAGCTCGCGGTCGCCTGAGCGATTGCGGAACGAAGAAAATGGCCGGCGCGTTGTGCCGGCCCTATGCTTTTGCGGACAGATGACGCGACCGTCATGTAGCGATACGACGCTGTGGAAGCCCTTAACTGCGCATGAATCCTGCATGAAGCCTTTCAATGAAAGGTCGAATCTCGACCATTCCTGAAAGGAAGCTCATATGGCGCGCTCCGGTTTTTGCATTGCCTTTGGACTCGCAGCAGGTCTCATTACTGCGGTACTGGCCGCTCCTCAGGCTGCCGTGGCGCAGGAAAAGACGCTGCGCGTGAGATTTTATGACGACCCGGCTGGCTTTGACCCGGCCAATATCTTTCGCACCGAGAACGAGAACATCGCGTTCAATCTGTTCAGCGGGTTGACGAGTTACGATGGCGCAACCGGCAAGATTGTTCCTGACGTGGCGGAATCGTGGGAGAGCGCAGATTTCCGGCGCTGGACGTTTCATCTGCGCAAGAACGTCAAGTTTCATAAAGGAATGGGAGATCTGACGTCTGCTGACGTCGTCTACAGTCTAAACCGCATTCGCGATCCAGCGACGGGTTCGCCTTACGCGTCGGAGTTATCGGGCATCGACAAGATCGAAGCTCCCGATGATTACACGGTACTCATCGATCTCAAGTCGCCCGATGGAAATTTCCTGCACACCGTTGCCAACTATCATCAGGGGCAGGTCGTGAACCGCAAGGCGATCGAGGCTGCAGGCCGACAGGTGCGCTGGCAGCCCATCGGAACCGGGCCATATTATCTCGATTCAATTGACGTGAACTCGCGCATCATTCTGAAGCGCAACAAGGACTATTATCGCGGTCCGGCGCCGATCGAGACGATCATATTCCAGATCATCAAGGATGAGGCCACAGGCACGATCGCTCTTCGTAAAGGCGAAATCGATCTCGTGATGCGCTCCAATCGGGACGAAAATTTGCAGATTCTCACCAAGGAGGGATTTACGATCTATCGCACAGACGATTACGCGCCGTCTCTGCGAGTCTTTAATCTCAATCACAAGGCGTTATCGGATGTCCGTGTCAGGCGCGCGATCGCCCATGCGCTAGACTACGATACGATCAGCAAAGCGACGTCGCCGCTTTTGCAAAAGGCGACCTCCTCGATGCTGATGCCCTGGATGGATGTTTATACGTCTGACGTCCCGACCTATGCGTACAATCCCGCGCTCGCCAAGAAGCTGCTCGCCGAGGCGGGCTATCCGAATGGCTTTACGTTCAAGAATCTTGGCACGTCCGCCCAGGGCGTCACGGAGTTCCAGCAGTTCGAGATCGACTATTTGAGCCAGGTTGGCATCAAGATGGAGATGGAACTCGTCGATACGCCGACATTCAATCAGCGGCGCAACAGCGGCGACTTCGATTCGACAAGTCGGCTTCTGCCCGCGGTCAATCCCGATATGGTTCTCTCAAGTTACCTCTTGCCCGAAAATATCGCCCCGAAGGGTCTGAACGGGGCGCGCTACAACAACCCACGAGTAATCGAATTGCTTGCGGCCGGCCGCGCCGAGCCGGATACGAAGAAGCGGATGGAGATGTATGCCGAAATTCAGAAAATCGTTATGACGGACCTTCCGTACCTGCCTATGTATAGCAACGCTCACGCGTGGCCAGCCAAGAAGAACGTGACCGGCGTCTTCGTGAACCATCTGGCGCAAGTTAATTTCTTCGATGTGGACATCAAATAGGCTGTAGTTTCGGATTGGGTGGGAATTGGCGGACGGCGCTCGATTCGATATTGTCACCGCATGTTCGATCTGTCCGCTTTTCTGCCCTATCTGGTCAATCGCGCCGGCGCTCGCATGGCGCAGGAGTTCACGCGCGCTCTGAAGCCATTTGGCGTTTCCCTGCAGGAATGGCGTGTTCTTGCCGCTCTGATCGCCCATGGCGAACAGCGGATGTCGCAACTGGCGGCGCTCACGTCCATTGAGCGTACAACTCTGTCGCGAATCATCGGGCGAATGGTTTCGTCTGGCCTCGTCAGGCAGGTCGAGAATCGGGACGATTTTCGAGAGGTGATCGTTGTGCTGAGCGCTCGCGGTCGGCGCAAAACCCAGTCGATTCTGCCACTTGCGCATGAATATGAACGCAAGGTTCTGGGTAATGTGCCACCTGAACAGGAGAAAGCCCTCAAGCAATTGCTTGTGCGAGTCTACCAAAATCTCAATTCCGCCTGAGCGCTTGTGGATCGGACGGCATCGTCGTAAATATGTGCAAACGCACATATGTGGAGGCGGCCATGGAATTCGGCTATTTTACCCTCAGTGACAACAATTATCCTGATCTGAAGCGGAGCCCCGAACAACTCATTGTCGAAATTCGCGAGCAGGCGATCCATGCGGATCGCATCGGCATGCATTCAGCATGGATCGGCGAGCACCATTTCGATACGCTTGGCGTAAATTCTTGCCCGCACATGCTGCTCGCCAGCATCATCCCGGTCACCCGCCATATTCGGCTCGCACCGGCCGTGGCGGTGCTGCCGCTCCATCATCCCCTCAGGGTGGCGGAAGAATGGGCGACGTTGGACGTCCTCAGCGGCGGCCGCGTCGATTTCGCCGTTGGTCGCGGCTACGATCGCCGCGAGTACATCCCGTTCGGCGCAAATTACATGCACTCTCTTGAATTGATGGACGAGGGATGCGAGATCATTCAGCGGGCCTGGAATGAGACGGGGTCGTGGTCGCACAAGGGTGCTCACTACCAGATCGACGATATGGCGATCACCCCCAGGCCGATCCAGAAGCCCGTGCCTTTCTATATGGCGTGTTTTTCGCGAGCCAGTCTCGAGATCGCCGCGCGGCGAAACCTCAATATTCTGTTCGCGCCGTTCGCGGCCGCGATGACGTTTGGCGATCTGGTCGGCGCAGTAAGGGCCTATCGGGATGAGTGCGCGAAGGTCGGCACAAAGTCTGGCCGCGCCATGTGCAGCTATTTCATCCACATCGCCGAGACGGAGGAAGAAGAAGAGGCAGGCCGTGACGCGCTGATGCGGTACTTCCGACACTGCGCATTGCCGGCTTTCGTGCAGACCTCAGGCCAGACGCCGCCAACGATGCTCTACTTCAACAAGATCGTCGATATTTTGTCGGGTCTTCGCAAGGAAGATATCGGCGACAAATCGATCCTCCTCGGAACCCCGGCGCAAATCATCGAGACGTTGCGAAAGGTCGAAGCGGCAGGAATCGAGGAGGTGATTCTCTACTTCTCGGTCGGGGGCAAGCCGCATGCGACGGTCATGGACCAGATGGATCGTTTCATGCGCACGATTGCGCCTGCCTTCGATGGCAAGCATCGGCTACGCGCGGTCGCCTGACAATGTCGTAACCACGTGATCAGTTCGCCAATGTGAGATTGTTGAGCACGACGCCATTGGCGGGATCGAGCGCGCGAGCGGAGAGAAAGTCCTGTCGGGCGCGCTTCTTGTCTCCCCGCTTCAGATAGGAGTAGCCGCGGTTGTTCAACAACACCGAAGACCTTCCGGACAGCTTTT
>CANJEY010000269.1 GCA_947472615.1 Beijerinckiaceae bacterium | reverse complement strand
CGCTCGCAAAGCATAGTGGCGCATGGCGCGCCGAAGCCCTTCCGGCTGCTGGGCGAAGATCTCGTGGCGTTCCGCAACGCGGATGGTTCGCCCGGCTTCATGCAGCGACAGTGTCCGCACCGCTGCGCCTCGCTGGCGCTGGCCCGCAACGAAGGCGACGGTCTGCGCTGCATTTTCCACGGCTGGAAATTCAACTCGGACGGCAAGACTGTCGATGTGCCCACCGAACCCGCCGAGCGCCGCGCGGCGTTCGCCGAACGCGTGCCGGTGAAGACCTATCCGGCGCGCGAGGCTGGCGGCATCGTGTGGATCTACATGGGCCGGCGCGCGACGCCGCCGAACTTCTTCGACTTCGAGTTCAATCACGAGCCAGCGCATTCGCTGATCCGCGTCACGACGGTGCACGGCAACTGGCTGCAGGGTTTCGAGGGCCAGCTCGATTCGGCACATCTGAACTTCTTGCATTCGAGCAGTGTGCCAAAGGGGCCGACCACGGCCGGCACGATGGTGTCGGGCGATTCATCGCCCAGCTTCGAATTCATCGAACGGCCTTACGGCTTCACCGAAGCGGCTCTGCGCAGGCTGCCCGACGGCGGGACATACGCGCGCATCCGCGAAGTGGTGCTCCCCTACTGGTCGCTGATTCCCGGCAATCATGACGAGCCGCGCCTCGTGGTCGTCGTCACGCCGATCGACGACGAATGGAGCGCGCACTGGTATTACTACATGAACCCGTTCGGCCCCGTGCCGCAGTGGTACGTCGATCAGGCGATGGCCGGCTCCGGCCCAGACGACGATGATTTCGCGGCGGATCGTGGCGACATTTCAAATTCCTGGAATCAGAATCGCGACGCGATGGCAAAGGGCCATTTCAGCGGCATCCTCAAGAATTTCGTCTATGAGGATTTCATCATCGAGGAATCCATGGGGCCTATCATGGATCGCACCAAGGAATTCCTCGGCAGCAGCGACGCAGTGGTGGTTCGCACACGCCGCATGCTGTTGCAGGCGCTCGACGGTCATCAGAAGGGCAAAATGCCGTTCGGGCTCGATCAGGATGTCGATTACCGCAAGATCAGGGCGCTCTCCGTGCGCTATCCGAAGGGAGTCGACTGGAAGGACATCGACGTCCACAATCCGCAGGGCGCTCTCGAACGTCTCACCGAAAATGACAGGGCGGCCGTTTAGAATCTCGTCGGGTCGCCGACGGACCGCGATGGCAGGCGCATAAAGAAGGGGGCCGCGACGGCCCCCTTTTGAACTTCAAAACCGAACGCTTATTTCCATTCGAGCAGGTTGAACATGAAGCCTTCGGGTTTCTTGGTGCCGCCCGCAGGAATTTTCACGTCCTTCGAATGCGCCAGCACCGACGGCAATGGCGTGATCGGCATCGAATAACGCTCGTCGTTCACCTTGTTGAACATCTTGCGGTATTCCTCGATTCGCTTGGCGGGATCGAGTTCCCCCGCCGCCTTCTCCATCAGCTCAGACAATTCCTTGTCGCCGTTGTAATTGCGGTCGCCCGGCTCATAGAAGAAGCCCGCCGTCGACTCGACGTCCGGCGCGCCGCTGCCGTTGTCCCACAACACCAGATAGGATTGCAGTTCGCCCGCCTGACGCTTGCCAACGAAGGCGTTGATGGTCATGCCGTCGACGGACGCGTTGACGCCGATGCGGCGCAACTGACCCGTGACGGCTTCCGCCACCGCGCGCGAGGGACCCCACGAGGAGATGTTGAACTTGAGATCCTTCACGCCCGCTTCCTCGAGCAGCTTTTTCGCCATTTCGGGATTGTAGGACGCCGGATCGTTCGTAGTCGAGCAGGCGATATGCCATTCGTGACACATGCCGCGCTGCAACGGCATCGCGGCGATCTCCTTCGGCAGCAGCGCGTTGGCGATCGCCTGCCGGTCGATGCCGCGTTCGATCGCCTCGCGGACGCGCTTGTCCTTGAACGGCGAGTTCGGCGTGCGGCCGGCCGCGTCGAACATCAGATAGGTGAACTGGATCGAAGGCTTCACGTCGATCTCGATGTTCGGATTGGCCTTCATGAAGCCCGCGAGATCGCTCGGCACATCGTACATGAGGTCCTGATCGCCGACCATCATGCGGGCGAGCTGCGTCTGCGCATCGGGAATCGGCTCGAACAGGATCGTACCGATTCGAGCGGGCTGCTGGCCCGCGTTGCCGTGCTTGAAGTCGGGGTTCTTGACGAACACGACGCCCTTGTTCGGATCGACCTGCGTGACCTTGTAGGGGCCGGTGCCGATCGGGTTGCGGCCGAACGTGGCCTTGTCGGCGAGCTTCGAATGCACCTTCGACGGATAAACCGGCATCGTTGTGGTGAGACGCGTCAGGAACGCCGCAACCGGATATTTCGTCTTGATGCGGACCGTGTACTGATCGACCTTCTCGACGCCCGCGATATGGCCGAAACGCTGGTCCCGGAAGCGAAACTTCGACTCGGGATCGATGGTGAACTTTACCGTGTAGACAACGTCGTCGGCGTCCAGCGCATCGCCGTTGTGGAACTTGATGTCCTTGCGGATCTTGAATTCGTACGTCAGCGGGTCGATCTGCGTCCACGATTCCGCGATGCCCGGCACGACCTTGCGGTTCTCGACATCGTAGGCGACGAGCGTGTCGAACACGACGCGGTCCATCAGATTGCTCTGCGGTTGAGGATCGTAGAGGGCGTCGATGATGGAGATCGGCTGATAGGCGCCGATGCGCAGCGTGTCCTTCGCCTTTTGCGCCAGTGCAGGCGCGCAGGTCAGCGCCCCGATCGCCGCTGCGCCAAGCAGGCGCGGCCAAATCTTGTTGGTCATAGATCCCTCCCGATGCCCGCGATGTTCGCGTTGCAAAGATATTATAATAGCTGAGGCCCGCCGCGCCAATCGCCGAGCGTGACCTTTCGGGGGAAATTCACTTGTTGAGGGAGATCGTCACGGGGCGGCGCAGCAGGTCGCGCTTCGAGGTGATGCTGCACCCCTTCGTCTCCAGCGAGGCGTAATAGAGCTGCGCGGAATCGCCCGTCTCGTCAAAATTGCGCGCTTTCGAAGCCGGGTCGATGAGCGACGGATAGCCGAGCAGCACGCCCGGCGCCTTGCAGGGGTCGTCATAATTCGTCGCCGCCGCGATCAGCAGGCGCGGCAGGCTCCACTCGGTCAGATTGCGCGAGGTCGCGTAATAGAAGCCGGCCAGCGGGTGATATTTCTCGTCCTTCCACGCCTGATAGACCGCGATCCACTCGCCGCTCGCCGCATGGCGTACAACCGACCCGACCGGCGCCTGAAACGGCGGAATCGGCTGGCACGGCGGCTGCGGGCGCGACACGGCCTGCGCAGCCTGGTAGGGATCGCCGAAGCGGCGGCTGAAGTCCTTGCCGGTCCATGCCATCCACGACGTCGGATCGGACGAGTCCTGCGTGCGGAACAGGCAGAGGCCGAATTTCTGCCCCTCCCAGCCGGTCGTCGACGCCATGAAATAGCGGTAGCCGCCCTGCCCGACGATATTCGAGGGATTGAAGAAGCCGCGATGCCGGCCCTGATTGGCCTCCTGACGGAACGGAACCGCCGCCGCCACGGACGACGCTCCGGCGCGGGCGAAACTCGCGCCGCCATCGGCCGAACGGTAACCGAGGATCGTGTTGTACCAGCAGGACATGTAGTCCTTGAACGTGCACGCGCCCGGATGTTCGTTGCCGTGAAACTCGTGATGCACGAGCGCATCGACGTTGCGGCCGTCGTTACTCCACACGGCGGTGATCCAGTTGTAATCGTCATAGGCCGACGGATCGGCGTTGTGCTTCGAGCCAAGCACGACCTTGCAGTCGATCCTGATCCTGTCGAGCGTATCGCCGCGCAGCGCGCGATTGACGAAGTGCAGGCCATACGCCACGGCCTTGCCGTTGGCGTCGCGGAACGCCCGCAGCGGAGCGTCCGGCACGTCGTTGCCGTCGCAGGCGTCGCGAGCGGGCGTAAACACTGTCTCGGCGGGGCCGGCAAGCGTCAGCCTCAAGGCTGGCGGCGCGGACGGGTCGGCCCGCACGGGCGCGCTCCCGGCGAACGCCAGAGCGGCGGCGGCGACGACGCGCGCGATCTTCGACATGCCGGCCTCCGATGGACGATCAGCCGCACAACGATTGTCGCGACAGGCCTGCCGCGCAAGCGAAGACTGGAAACGTGCTGAATCCCGAAAGCGCTACCGCTCGACTTCCAGCGCGGCCGCGATGTCCCGCCGCCGGGGCAGAACCACCAGCCAGGCGATGAAGCTGATCAGCGCGGAGCCCGCAAACGCCCAGCGCAAGCTGACGAACTCCGACGCGAGCCCAACCACCAGCGACCCGACCGCCGGCGTGCCGCGGAAGATCAGCGCGTACAGCGCCACGACGCGCCCGCGCATGGAATCATGCACCGCCGATTGCACCAGCGCCGAGATGCTCGTCGACATCGTGTTGAGCGTAAACCCGATCGCCGCCGAGAACAGCACGCCGAACCACAACCTGTCGGTGATCACGAAGCCGAGGATCGAGATGGACACGCCGAGCGCGCCCATCACCGCATGGCGCGTCAACCCGCTGATGCGGCCGCGAAACGCCACCAGCGCCGCGCTCGCCATCGCCCCGACGCCCATCGACGACGTCAGATAGGCGAGCCCGACGGCGTCCGAGTGGAACACGTCGCCCGCGAAACCCGGCAGCATGTCCTGCACAGGACGGATGACGACGGACGCCACGGTGAGCAACAGAAACGCCGGCCAGATTCCCTTGTGGGTCCGAACATAGGTGAAGCTCTCGCCGATTTCCGACCAGATGCTGCGCCGCTGTCCGGGCGCGCGCTGCGGCGGTTCGACCTTCATCAGGTAGATCGCCACCAGAAACGACAACGTGCCCAACGTATGCGCCATGAACGTGCCGCCGACGCCCCATAGCGGAATGGTGATCGACGCAAACGCAGGCCCTATGAACCGCGTCAGCTGAAACAGCGCCGAATCCAGCGCGATCGCGGTCGAGATGTAGCGGCGCGTCACGGTGTTCGGCAGCAACGACTGTCGCGCCGTGGAAAACAGCGGATTGATGACGCCCGTCATCAGGCTCATGCCGAACAAGCCGTAGATGTTGATCAGCCCGAATTGCGTCATCAGCGCGAGACCGAGCGCCTGCGCCAGCAGCAGCCATTGCGTCACGCACAATTGCCGGACCGGATCGCCGCGGTCCGTATAGGCGCCGGCAATCGGACCGATGAGCAGCATGGGCGCCAGATCGGCCGCCGCCACAGCGCCAAGCCACACGGGCGATTCGGTCAGCTCCCACGTCAGCCAGCCGACGCCGACGCGCTGCATCCATTGCGTGATGGTGCAGGGCACCGAGCCGGCCATGTAGATCGTGAAATTCCGGTGGGCCCAGATGCGCGCAATCGGCTTGTCGCCGGAAGGATGCGTCTGGTCTTCGCCCGCCATGCTGCGCTGGAGCCTTTCTGATCTCAAACAGCGAAGCTGAACATCGCCGGATCGTCAGTCCGGTATGGGGCCAGACGGCCGTTCCGTCCAGTGGCGAGGCTTGCGGCTTTCGCGAGCAGAAGGCAGATTGCGAACAACAAAGGCGCGAAGCGCCAAACGGGAGGGACCACATGCGCCACGCGTTGAAGCGGTTCGCCGCCACCAGTCTTGTCTGCGCGATGCTTGCAGGCCTCGCGCCCGCCAGCGCGGCCGACGACGACTGGCGCAAGGAATGGGCCGACACGATCGCCAGAGCCAAGGGACAATCGCTCGTCCTCTCTGTGCATGCGATCGACGGCCATGCCGAAACCGTGCAGGAATTCCAGCGCCGCTTCCCCGACATCAAGGTCGAAACCACACTCATCCTGCCGAGCGCCATGTCATCGCGCGTCGTCACCGAACAGCGCAACGGCATCTACGGCTGGGACGTGTGGTGGGCCCTGACCGGCAACATGATCGACACCGTTCTGCCGGCCGGCGGGCTCGACAAGCTGACCGATTATTTCATCCTGCCCGAGGTGAAGGACCCGGCGAACTGGAACGCGCCGCAAATCCTGTGGGCGTCAGAAAAGGGGCCATACGCGTTCGTGCATACGCCCTTTGTGGACTCGGCCTATTACTACAATCCCAGCGTCGTGAAGGGTCTGACGATCGATACCTTCGACAAGCTGCTCGATCCCCGACTGAAGGGTCAGATCGTCATCCGCAATCCGGCGCAGGCCAACGTCGGAAGCTTCGCGCTGTCCGGCATGCTGCGGCAGAAAGGCCCGGAGTTCGTGACGAAACTGCTGGGCGACATGGACGCACAGTTTCTCGACAATCCGCGACAGATTTCCGATGCGGTGATCCGGG
>CANJEY010000268.1 GCA_947472615.1 Beijerinckiaceae bacterium | reverse complement strand
CACTGGACGCGCCCATCGAGATTGCTCTTGTCCCACAGCATGATCTGCGGCGGAACAAAGCCGATCACTCCGATGCGCAGCAAGTGCCACGATCCGTCCTCAGCTACAACATGTTTGTCGATGATCCTGTAGGGCTGCATCACGCTCTGGCCGTTGAGCGCCTGCAGGTTGGCGCAGACGAACGGAAATGGCGAAGTGGTTAAGGATCTTCGAAGAAAATCAAGACCATAGTTAAATTCATGGTTGCCTAGGGTCGCTACATCGTAACCAATGCGATGCATCGCCGCGAACATCGGATGGACGGCGCCTTGGGCCATCCCACGTTCGCGAGCGACATAATCGCTCAATGGATTGCCCTGAATGATGTCGCCATTGTCGAAGAGGAGCGAATTTGGCGCTTCGGCCCGCGCTCTCGCCACCAGATCGGCGATTTTCACTAGCCCGACCGTGGGATCGTTCTTGGCGTGGAAATAATCCCAGTCCATCACGAACATGTGGAGGTCTGATGTCTCCAGCAGCCTTAGATGAATGCGCGGGGCGGCAAGTATTGGTTGCGAGAACGCACCGGACACAAAGAGAGATCCGGTGGATCCGAGAAGCGCGCGCCGCGATATTTTCATAATGGCTTCCTATTCGGCCGGAAGTTCGCTTCGCCTCATGTCCCCCATGGTCGCCGCCAGGAGAAAGCGCTTGAACCGTTCCGTCAGCACATCAGACTGCCGATGCAGGAGATTGTGTCCGAGCAACCCGTACAGGGCTGTCAGGATTCCGATCGCTGTCGCCAGAAGCGCCGCTGCGATGCCGCGGCTGACGGCGGCTGGATCCGAGATACCGCCAGCCGACAAAGCGTTGAACGTGTCCATGATGCCGAGGATCGTACCGAGCAGACCTAGAAGCGGCGCGGCGGTGACGATTGTATCCAGCATCCAAAGTCTCGCGCCCACACGGTCGTTGACGTGGATGAACAGTTCACCCGACAAATCCTCGACCTGCGCGCGCGATAGATTCCGCGTGGTCTGCGCGCGTATGTAGTCGCCGATTGAACGTGAGAGAACGTCGTTGCCTTGGAAGGAAGGCGCGAAGATCGCGCCTTTCAGTTTTGAAACCCTCAGTGCCTTTTCGATGCTCCGCGATCTGGTGGCGAGCAGCGCGTAGTAGGCGAGCCGCTCAAGTACGACGAACGTCAGGACCACCATGCATCCATACAGAATATAGATGCATATCTGGTGGAAGAGGGCCGTATCGATAGCCACTTTTAGAACCCCGTCTTGAACGAAGCCATGACTGCAAAGCCCTGACCGAGGTAATATGTCGGCGCAGACGAGGCTCGGATGACGCCGCCCAGAAGGCCGATCTGTTGCTGAGCATTGGGCTGCACGCCGTTGACGCCGATCAGGCTGCGGGCGTTCTGGAGATTGTAGAAGTTCAACTTGAACTCAGGCTTGATCAGTCCGCCGACGCTATCGAAGCGATAGCCGATTCCGGAGTCGAGTCTCCCGTAGGCTGACATCGTTTCGTCGTTCATCAGCGTCGAGAACTGGCGCCCGATATATTTGTAGCTGATGTTGCCGAACAGGTGGCCGTCGTCATAGTCGACGCCGAGGCCCATTTGATAGTTTGGCGCGCGCGGCAATTGCTTTCCGGCTGTCTGCAGATAGTCAACGGCTCCGGTTGTAGTGCCGGCCGCCATGTTATCGAGCAACTTGGTGTGAAGCAGTTCACCAGAAACATATCCGCGCCAACCGCCCCACAGACGGCGCGTGCCGATTTCGCCGTCGACGCCCCAAATATCGACTGAGCCAGCATTGATTGCGACGTTAATGGTGCCGGTGCCGCCCGACGGGTCCTGAATGTTCGACGAAATCTGCCGGTTACGATAGTGAGTGCCAAATACCGACAATGACGTCGAGAACATTTCACCCTGGTAACGGTGTCCGAGTTCTAGCGTCATGCTCTGCTCGGCAGGCAGTGGCTTGATGGGCGTGGTTAGTGCGCCCGTTGAATTGCTGTAAGCTTCCGTTAGCGTGAAGTTCGGGGTGGAACGGAATGAGGTCCCGAGGCTGCCGAACACCTGGTTCATTTCGTCAATCTTGTAACGGAATCCGACTTGCGGAAGCGTCGCCTGATCGTCGAAGGTGTTGAGCGGGGTCGCGCCCGGAAGGAAGTTCGAAACCCGGCGATTGATCCAGACCTGCTTCACGCCGTATTCAATGGCGAGCTTGTCGCCGAACGGCGACCATGTGTCGCCAACGAACAGCATATTGGTCATGGTCTGGGTAACGGTGTTACGACGATTGAGCTGCTGACCAGAGAATGGACCACTCGTAATGTAATAGGAGCCGCTGGAGAGATAGGGATCGCTGATCGATCCGCCGGCGGTCAACGACGCATAAGGCGCGGTTTGTTGGTGCCGGGCTAGTTCAAACCAGTATCCCGCGACGAGCTTGTGGTCGCCGATCGAATAGGTCAGCTTGTTTATGATGCCGGGACGATGCGTCAAAGTGATGGAGGGATTGTAGTACAACGCCTTGTTGGTTGCCGTTACGATGCCGTTTCCGGTCCAGTCGACGCCCGTCAGATTTGTGCCGCCAACGCTCTTGGATCCGAAGAACACGCCGTTCGAAGCTGATCCGGCGGGCTGCTCGCTCATAGTCGCGGTGCCGCCGCCGTTACCGAAGCCATACCAGAAATATGGGATCGAATCCCACGTTACGTCTTTCGCTACCGCGAAGGATGACGGCAAAGAAACAATAGCGTTCTTGAATGGATTGACCCGGAAGCCGAACCAGTTGAAGGCGCTGTTCGCGCTCTGGTCTGGACCCGTGAAGAAGGACGACGGCAGCGTGGTGAGCCAGCCCGCATTGCCGGAGTTATATTGCGCCTGCGTCGGGTTGAAGTATGAGTTGTTGACTGCTTCGTTGTAGATGACCGAAAGCGCAACGCGGTTTCCATTTCCCGGTTCGTAAACGCCCTTGAAATCGAAATGCGAACGATTGTTGACGCCCGGGTCATTCCAATGATGCCCGGTGTAACGCGACATGGAAGCGAAAGCCCGGAAGTCGCCGATTTGGCCGGTTTCACCGCGCAGGAATCCACGCATGGTCGAGTTCGAGCCATACGAGAAGCCGGCCATGCCACCCTTGGTCTTCGAGGGTTCGCGCATATAGATGTTGATGACGCCGCCAGTTGCGCCGATATGCGGGCTGTCGAGATCGGGCGATCCCTGCGCAGTCGAAACCTGGCCGATATTCTCGGAGTCGACATATTCTTGCGGGAACAGGGCATAATTGCCGGAATCGTTTACCGGCGCGCCTTCGATCGTCAATCCAATCTGATCGGAATTGAAACCGCGCATGGTGATGTTGCCGCCGACAAGTCCGAAAGCGTCGACACTCGAGACGTTCGCACCCGGCAACAGCTGGATCATCTGATAGGGGTTGGCGGTGGGCGAAAGTTTGTCGATTGCGTCGCGCGTGACAGTCGATCGGGTTTTCGTCGCCTCTTCCTCGATCATATAGCCGCCACCGAGGTCCTTGCCGGTCACGCCGCCCGGCGTCGCGCTATCGCCGCCGTCCCGGATGTCGACACGACCGAAGTCCGTTGGCGCGGCGGTCAGGCCTGCCTGGGAGCGATTGTCGCGGGCGCGGCTTTGCGGAGCAGACGCAACGGGGGCGGCCGGTTGGGTGGCCGGCCGCGCCGTACGGGCGTTGCTAGGCTGCTGCGAGGGCGCAGAAGCCTGGGCAAGGGCGAAATCTGGCAGCGCTACGCCGGCCAAAAGGATGAACGTGAGGACTCGAGGCTGCACGACTATACTCCTGTTATCGTGGGATGTAGTTGACTATGCCCGTGAGGATTCCGGTGCCGGCGGAGGCCGCGCAGGAGACGGCGCGCGATCGTGCGGCCGCGTCGAGGATCGATGACCCCGAACTGCGGGTGACCGAAACGCTGCCGCCCGAAATGGCGATGCCGACAGCGCCGGACGGCTTCTGAAGGCGCGCGTCCTTCGACTGTGGATAGGGCGCCGCAGCCAGGCACGATCGAAAAGCGGCGGCGGCTGACGCGACGGGCCGGGCTGCCTGAGCCGGCGCCGTCGCAGCGCGCACTGGCGACGTTTCGCGAATTTGTGGCGTAGCCGCTACAGTTCGGGGCTTGGGCGGCTCGACTTGCGGACGGACCCTTGGGGGCTCTGTTTTCGGTTCCGATTTTGGCTGGACCGGCTTCGGGACGAGTTTCGGCGGCACCGGTGGCGGAGGTTTGGGCGGCTCGGGCGGAGGCGGCGGCTCCGGCGCATCGGGCGTTTCCGATGGCGGGGGCGGGACTTCGACCGAGGGCGGTTCCACGACCGGCAGGGGCATTTGCTCCTCCTGGGGCGGCGGCGGAATGGGATCCGGCGGAGGAGTCTCGGGCGGAGGGGGTTCTGGTGGTTGTTCGGGAGCCGGAGGCTCGACTTCGGGAGGTTGCGGCGGAGGCTCGGGCGCAGGTTCTGCCGGGGGCGATGTCGGTGGGGGCTCCGGCGGCGGCGATTCCAGCGAGATCGTCATCGACTCCGATTCCGCCGGCGCGAGGATTGGCGTTTGCGGAGGCCACAGACGCAGTGAGCCCGCCACGATCCCGGCTGTAAGCAACAGCGCCATCACATTGCTGAGCGCTTCTGTCCGATCCTGAAACATCAGCGCGCATCACTTCTGCCGTGTGACGAATTGCATGCTCGGCACGCCGGCGATCTTCAGTGCGTCCATCACACTGACGAGATTCTGCAGTGCAGCGGCTTCGTCGCCTGTGACCACGACAGCCAATGACTTGTCTGACGCCGCGCTCGCGGCTTTGAGCCGCTCCGGCAGATCCGCGATTTCGATCGGCTGACCATCGAGAAACGTACGCCCATCTCGGTCGATGCCGACTGTCAGGCGAGTCCTTTCAACGATTTTGTCTGGGTTGCCAGAGGTTGGCGGCGTGATCTTGAGTCCGAGCGCCGGCAATACGTTGATGCTGATCAACACAAAGAACACGAGCAAGAACATCATCACATCGATCATCGGAATGATCTCGATGCGCGCACGACGTTCGCGTTTGATCGGCCAATTTCTCATGACGCCCCAAGCGGGCACCATTCGCGCCCTTCTTGGCCTCACGTAATCGCCTCGGCTTGACTGTTGATTGTCGAACAGATGACAAAATCGTTACAAGGCACAGAGTTTCAGTTGCGATCCAACCAACCCACAAGATTCACGTTTACGTTTCAGCCCGTTATAAAATTCTGTGGCCCTTCCGCAACAGAACGCGACTCTTTCGCGCGGTGAATTGGCCAATCTGTAGCGCATATTCGGTAGGCGATTTGCGTAATCTTTATTCGCTCTTAGCCACAGACGTTGCAAAGCCCGCAAAAAAATTTGGTGTCTATGAAAACTGCGAAATTTATAAAGAGCACAACACAAACGGGCGGAACAAGTTCTGCCACAGACCACAGCAGCCGCCGTTGTCTCAAGGCCTGGACGGCAGCCGGCTCCGCCGTTGGCAGAATCAGGTCTTCGGTTAGGCTCGATTCCAACCACATTATGGCGGGCGCCCCGTTGCCGATTGACGTCCAATAGATCCGCGTTGCTTAAGAGGTAGTACAGAGGGGATCGGATTCAAGAATTTAGTGAGCAACCTTCAACTTTGTGGACCGGCGGCTTAGCGTTTCGATCCGTCAGCAATTCCTCCTTCCTTAGATGCAATCGCGAAGCACTGTGTGAACTGCCCCGGGTTTGCCGGAGGCTCCAACTCCTGAGAAGGTGGAGCCATCATGAGCAAGACTACGAACAAGTTTTCACCTGAAGTGCGCAGCCGGGCTGTGCGGCTTGTCCTCGATCACGAGCACGAGCATTCGTCTCGCTGGGCGGCGATCATGTCCGTGGCTGCGAAGATCGGATGCACGGCGCAGACGCTGAGCGAGTGGACCAAACGGACTGAGATCGACGCCGGAAGACGCGCCGGCGTGCCGACAGACATGGCGGCCAAACTGAAAGCGCTGGAACGCGAGAACCGGGAGTTGCGGCAGGCGAACGAGATCCTGCGCAAGGCGTCAGCGTATTTTGCGATGGCGGAGCTCGACCGCCGGTCAAGGACATGATCGCGTTCATCGACGATCATCGCGAGGTCCACGGGGTCGAGCCGATCTGCAAGGTTTTGCCGATCATCTGCATCACACACCTCCGGCTTCATAAAACACCTTTTCTCGGTGTCCACGAAACCGGCAGCAGGCCACTTCACCCAACCATTGCCAAGCTATCCAACCATGCTAACATCACTAGCAAACGAGACGTGGGCGGAGAGCTACCATGAGATTTACTGCGATCAGAAGCATAGCCCATGTCATT
>CANJEY010000267.1 GCA_947472615.1 Beijerinckiaceae bacterium | reverse complement strand
CCGCGCTTCACCTCGTCGCGCATGCACTCGGCCGCCGTGAATATTTGCGGCGCGCGAAAGAAGTCGATCACCCGGAACTGATCGACCGGCGGGCGGATCAGGATGTCGGGCTTTTGCGCCGTCAAAATCTCGCGCGTGATCGCCGCCATCATGATCTGCGCCGAGCCGAACATCGCTTCAAACGGAGACGGCGCCTTGCGGCCGTTGGCGACAGGACCGCCGGTCACATCGCAGGCGATGACGATGTCGGCGCGGCCCAGCAATTGACGGAACGGCAACGGCTCCACTGCGCCGCCATCGACCAGCACGAGGCCATCGGCCTCGACCGGCTTGATGAGGCCCGGGATCGCCATCGAGCCGGCCACGGCGGGCGCGAGCGGACCAGCGTCGAACATCGCGACGCGGCGGCCGGCGTAGTCCGTCGCCACCACTTCGAGCGGAATCTGCAATTGCTCGAAACGGTCCGGCACCGAAGGCGGCCAGAACAGATCGAGCAGAATCTCGGCATCGAGCAGCGCAGGATTGCCGAACGATCCGTTGAACAAATCCGCGAAGCGCCCGACGCGCGCCTGCAGCACGCGCGCCATCGCGGCCGGCTTGTCGCGGATCATCGACATCACATACGCGCGCAATTCGCGGCCCGACAGGCCCGACGCATAGGCCGCGCCGACAATGGCGCCGATGGAGGTACCGGCGATCAATGTCGGGCGCAGGCCGAGTTCATCGAGCGTTTCGAGCAGCACGATATGCGCTAGGCCACGCGCGCCGCCGCCGCCAAGCGCCAGCGCGATGGTGGGTTTGCGGATGACGGCGGGCGGGCCTGCGGCCATGTCAGAGTTCCAGCTTGTAGCCTTCGTGCGAATTCTTGAATCCGAGCTTCGCATAAAAGCGCTGCGCATCCTTGCGGGCCTTGTTGGTCGTCAGTTCCAGCGTGCGGGCGCCGGCTTCGCGCGACAGGCGCGCCGCATGATCCAGCATCTTCGCCCCGACGCCCGTGCTGCGCAGCGCGCTCGCCACCCGCACGCCTTCGATGATCGCCTTCCACGCGCCGTGATACGACAGGCCCGGAATAATGGTGAGCTGATAGCAGCCGATCACAGCGCCGTTTTGTTCGGCGACGATCAGGCGGCCGCGCGGATCGGCGCGGATCGCCTCAAAAGATGTGACATAGGATTGTGGCAGCGGCTCAGCATAGATTTCGGCGCGTTGCTGGCCGAGAAAATCATCCGCCAGCATTTCGATGATCGCCGGCAGATCGGCGCGGGTGGCGTCGCGAAAAACCAGATCGCTCATGCGAAGAAGGCTCCCAATGCGGCGGCGGTGTCGAAGGCGTTTTCTTCCGCCAGAAAATGCCCGGAGTCGATCATGCCGCCCTGCGCGTCCGGGGCGAAGGTGCGCCGCCAGACCTGCAGGGGGGTCTCGCTCGCGCCGCGCGTGAGATAGAAATCGCCGTTCAACACCAGCGTCGGATTGGAAATCACCCGATGCGCGGCGGCGTCCTGTTCGTCGGCCGCCACATCGAGCGTGGCGCCGGCGCGATAATCCTCGCACATCGCATGGATGCGCGTCGGATCGCCCCAGGCGTCGCGATAATGCGCGACGGCGCGCGCATCGAAGGGTCGCAACGTCTGCGCCTTTGACCATTTGGCGAGCAGCGGTTCGAAATAGCTGTTGGGGTCCTTGACGATTTCTGATTCTGGCTGCGGCGCAGGCCTCGACAGAAAATCCCAATGCGCGCCCGGCGACGTTCCGGCGCGAATGTTCTTCCACACTTCGGCAGTCGGCAGAATGTCGAGCAGCGCGAGCCTGTCGACGCGACCCGGATGATCGAGCGCCAGTCGATACGCGACGCGCGCTCCGCGATCGTGCCCAGCGACATGAAAGCGCACATGGCCGAGCGCCTCCATCACTGTAATGACGTCCTCGTACATGCGGCGCTTGGCGTAGAGCGCCCCGCCCTCGCTCGACGGCGCAGACGACCATCCGTAGCCGCGCAGATCCATCACGACGACGAAGAATTTACGCGCCAGTTCCGGCGCGACCTGGCTCCACATCACGTGGCTTTCCGGAAAGCCGTGGAGCAGGACCAGCGGCGCGCCCGAGCCGCCGGAGCGGGCAAAAATCTTGCCGATGTCGGTGTCGATCCAGTGCGACGAGAAACCCGGAAAGAGATCAGCGAGATCGGTCATGCGGACTCTCCTACAAGGCTTCTGTGAACACTATTGCTTCCTGGGCGCCACCGCCCGCCAGCCGATGTCCTTGCGATAAAATCCGCCAGGCCAGTCGATCAGCCGGATTGCCTCGTAGGCGCGGGCCTGCGCCTGCGCTGCGTCGTCGCCCATGGCGGTGACGTTGAGGACGCGGCCGCCGTTGGCCAGGAGGCGCGCGCCGTCGCGCTTCGTTCCGGCGTGCGTGATGACCACGTCTGGCAGCGCGGCCGACCGGTCGAGGCTGCGGATTTCGCTGCCGCGTTCCGGATTGTCCGGATAGCCGTTGGCCGCGTAGACGACTGTCAGCGCCGTGCGTGTCGACAGAACGACGGGCTTTTCCGGCAGCCTGCCGTCGGCGCAGGCCAGCATCAGGTCAAGCAGATCGGTTTCGAGGCGCGGCAGCATGACCTGCGTTTCGGGGTCGCCGAAGCGGGCGTTGAACTCGATCAACTGCGGCCCCTTGGGGCCGATCATCAGCCCGGCGAACAGCACGCCCCGATAGGGCGCGCCGCGCGCCTTCATGCCCTTCAGGGTGGGCTCGACGATTTCGCGCATCACCTGTGCCGAAACCTCGGGGGTCATCACCGGCGCGGGCGAATAGGCCCCCATGCCGCCGGTGTTCGGTCCCGTGTCGCCATCGCCGACGCGCTTGTGATCCTGCGCCGACGCGAACGCCAGCGCGCGCTCGCCGTCGCAGAGCGCGAAGAACGAGGCTTCCTCGCCGTCGAGGAAATCCTCCACCACCACTTCAGCTCCGGCCGCCCCGAACGCGCCGCCGAAGATCATGTCCACGGCGGCTTCCGCCTCCGCGACGCTCGACGCCACGATCACGCCCTTGCCGGCCGCGAGCCCATCCGCCTTCACGACGATCGGCGCGCCGCGCCGGCGGATGTAGTCCTTCGCGGGCTCGGCGGCCGAGAACCGCTCGTAGGCGGCGGTCGGAATGTCGAAGTCGCGGCACAGATCCTTGGTGAAGCCCTTGGAGCCTTCCAGCTGCGCAGCCGATTTGGAGGGGCCGAACGCCTTCACGCCGGCCTTGGCCAGATCGTCGACGATGCCGGCGACGAGCGGCGCCTCCGGGCCAACGACCACCAGACCTATATTCATCACGCGGCAGAAGTCGATCACCGCCGCATGATCGGCGACATCGAGCGAAACCAGTTCGGCGACGCCCGCCATGCCGGGATTGCCGGGCGCGGCGAACAGCTTGCTCAGGCGAGGCGATTTCGCCAGCGCGATGGCGAGCGCATGTTCGCGCCCGCCGGAACCCAGAAGAAGAACATTCATGTCGGCATCCGGCGATCAGGTCGCCCGTGTGTAGGCCGGGCGGGGTCGCGCTTCAACCGCGTCAATGGCAGATCCAGCGGGCGATCAACGATTGCGGCGAGCGCCAAGGTTGAACATTCCAGCCAGCGCGTCCCGCATTTTCGAGGAAATCCCCGCAGCCTGCGGCGATTCTGGCGCAATTGCAGTCCTGGCAGACGCGACCTTGGCTGAGAGGATCGACAAGGCGCGTTCGGCTCCCTCGATATGTGGCGTGGGAATCTCGCCACGCCCGCTGGCGATTTCAGCCAGTGCAAGATGCGCCATGACGTTGTCAGGGTCGTCCTCCAGAATTCCAAGGGCCATCTTGCAGGCCTCTTCGGGTTGGCCGTTGGACATGAATAACCGGATCAGATCGCGTCCCACTGAGGGAACCGCTCTCAGCATCGGCGAAAAACGGTATAGCGACACGGGTCCGTCACGGTAGCCATTCCCGAAAACCTTTGCGCAACATGCATCTGACGCCGACTGTAACACGACCTGTATCAGAATTCGGTCATCGTGATTTTCGCAGGCATGCGACGAATGCCACGTCAGGAAATCAGCGAACAGCACATCGCCGACTTCGAGATCAGGACAGTTGCGGGGAAATTCTGGATATCGCGCGACGTCGATCTCGCCTCTTTCGACAGGACCAAGCGTATGCGAGCGTTCGAAAAACGTCAGCGAGCCGTTGTCAAAACCACAATGACTCAGCGGAATGAAGACAGACAGCTTTCGCGTGTCGCCGCCAAAATACGGCCAGTCCTGATGGGGCATCACAGAACCGCCAAACGCCTCGTCCTTCATCAATAGCCGGACCAGGAGTTCGTGAGGTGCATCTCCGAGAAATCTTTCGGCAAAGCGTTTCAGCGCTGCGGAATCCTCGACCTTCGCTTCTCCAGCGATGTCCATACCGCTTACGAATTGCCCATTCCGTTGTAGCTTTCCTTCGCGGACGTCGCGGCCAATCCGCAACCCGAGTTCACGAAAGCGCTCCGTGATTTCCGGCTCGAAAAATGATCTGCAGACCAATAGGCCGCTCGCACGAAGTGTCGCTAGATCGGAATCGTTCATCAAAATGCCTGCGGCGCCGCCCTGAATTTTGTTATCGTACGAATGAGGTAAAACTGCTTGAACTGACGCGACTTGGCAATTCGAAAACTGTGTTGGCGAGCCCGCTCCAACTGTCACTCCGCCCGCGCGTCGAAGCTCTCCCGCGCTTGCATCACCTGCCCGATATTCGCCTCGACCCAATTGTCGAGCGCCCGTACCGCGTCGCTCAACGAGCGGCCGAGGTCCGTCAGGTTGTATTCGACGCGAGGCGGAACTTCGGCGAAGGAATGGCGGGCCACGAAGCCGTTGCGCTCGAGCTTGCGCAGCGTCTGGATCAGCATCTTTTCCGAGATGCCCTCGACCGCGCGACGCAGTTCCGACGTGCGTCTGGGGCCGTCGGCCAGCACATGCACAATCAGCAAGACCCATTTCTCCGCCAGCGCATCGAGCACGACGCGGGACGGACACTCGCTGTTGAACACATTGCCCCGGCGCGCGGTCATGGAAATCTCCTGCTTACCAAAAGGTAAGTACTTGCCTTGTGGAAAGCAATGATCCATTTCGTCGCCATCGGCGCTGGCCTTGCCGGCGGCCGTCCAAACGGGAGATTGTCATGAAACTGTTCTATTCGCCGGGCGCTTGCTCGCTGTCGCCCCACATCGTCGCCCTCGAGGCCGGCATTCCGCTGACGCTGGAGAAGGTCGATCTGCGCGCCAAGAAGACCGAAACCGGCGCGGATTTCCTCGCCATCAACCCCAAGGGCTATGTGCCGGCGCTCGACGTGGGCGGTCAGGTGCTGACGGAAGGTCCGGCGATCGTGCAATATCTGGCCGACCAAAAGCCCGAATCCGGCCTTGCGCCGAAGAACGGCACGATGGAGCGTTACCGGCTGCAGGAAGCGCTGAACTTCATCACCGCCGAATTGCACAAGCCCATCGGCTCGCTGTTCAACCCTGCCCAGAAGGGCGAGTGGAAGGACGCCACGCTGGCGCTGATCGACAAGCGCCTGACCTCCCTCGACGCGCAGCTCGCCGGCAGGCAGTTCCTGCTGGGCGGCTCGTTCTCGGTGGCCGACGCCTATCTCTACACGGTGCTGAACTGGACCCGCATCCACAAGCTCGACCTGTCGAAATATGCGAACGTGGCGGCCTATTTCGACCGCATCGGCGCGCGCCCGAAGGTGCAGGAAGCCATGAAGGCCGAAGGCCTGCTCGGCTGAGGCGAAGCGGCGGCGAGGCCGGCCGGCTTCGCCGCCGTTCCGATGGGAGCAGGCTCAGAGCGGCGTCTGCTGGTGGAACGCCAGCTTCCATCCGTCGCGGCGCTTCACATACGCGCTGCTGACGTGAGCGCGATGCTGGCTGCCGTCCTTCATCCGGCCCGACGATTCGTAGGTGATCAGCGCCGCGTCGCCGGCGAGTTGCACGAAGCCGATCGGCCTGATGTGCACATCGCGCCATCTGCCCGGTTCGGCGGTTTTGGCGATATCCTCGCGCGTCATCGGCTGCGCCATGCGGGCGAACACCACCATGCATTGCGCATCCGCGTGGTCCAGATAGGCCTCGGGACCGCCCGTCCAGAAAGTCCGTTCGATCCTGTGCAGGTCGTCGGCCAGCGCCATGGTTCATCTCCGCGTGTCGGGGGGAACGCCTGTTTTGCCCGCCCGTTCCGGCGGAGTTTTACGGACGGGCGATTCATGCCAGACTGTCGGCATGTTTCTGAACTTCTTCACATCCCTCAAGGACGCCCAGGTTCCGGTCACGCTGCGTGAATATCTCACGCTAATGCAGGCGCTCGACCGCGATCTCGCCGACATGTCGGTCGACAATTTCTAT